>CAIYXD010000422.1 GCA_903930085.1 uncultured Flavobacteriia bacterium | reverse complement strand
TGAACCGATTCTGCTGCTGGGTTTGGAAATACATTTACCTCAATAGCTGCAATATCTTGTTCAGAAAGTGAAAGCGGATTTTCATAGAATTGCCAGAAATCATTCAAATTTATACCATTTGTTCCAGTTCCAAAATAACCTTTGTTATGAATTGCAAAAGCAACTGGAAATCTCCTTTTTGTTCCTGGGAATTCTGCAACCATGCTCCATTGATTATTTCCAGGATTGAACTCCCAAACTTGATTGGTTACGTTCGCCAAACCGCCAGCATGTCCGCACGTAAAATATCCTTTTTGATTCATTGTAAAAGCAGAACTGCCATAACTCATTAATCCTGGAAAAGTTGCCCGCTGAATCCATTGGTTCATTGCTGGTTTATATTCGTAAAAGTTAGTTCCGGATTTAACAAACCCACTAGATTCCGTTGCAAATGAACATGTCCATTGTCCATAGGAAACTGGCGATTGCGCTTTTATTGTCCAACTATTACTCAGTGGATTAAACTCTGCTAGTTGATTTCCAAGGTATACATATCCTTTGTTTTGAACAGAAAAACCTTGTACATCGCCGACATTTAAAGGGCAACCAGCAACTGCAATCCATGTGTTTGTTTGTGGATTATATTCAAAAAACTCTCCATTCAACGACGATCCGCCGCCAACATAACCTTTTGTTTCGGTCGAAAAAGTAACTGCTCCATGCACATTTACCGGAAAATTTGCTTTCTGTGTCCAAGAGTCAGATGCTGGATCGTATTGCCACCAATCTTTATAGGAAATATCTTGTCCAGAGCCATTTACATGTCCTAAACCCAAATAACCTTTGTTTCCAATAGATATTCCGGCTGCTCTGTGTCTTCCAACACCACCAAAACTAGCTTTTTGTTGCCACGTGTTTGCATATGAAACGGAACAATCTAGAATTAGTAAAAGAAGAAAATAGTATCTCACTTTCATTAGTTTAAAATAAATTTCTCAGAAAATTGCTTTTGATTTTGCGTGTATTTCACAAAGTATAAGCCTCGTGAATATTTATTCAAATCAATTTGTTCACCAGTATAATTTGGTATGGAAATAAGGATAGAGCCGCTTGCATCAAGAACTTCAACCCATCCGGATATTTCTTTTAACTGAATGTAATCCTTTGCTGGGTTTGGAAACAAAACCGAATTGTGTACTTCTAAATCTTCAGTCGCCAAATAGTTTCCTTCGATTAAAATGGAATAATTACCCATTTGATTTCCCCAACCTTCCACTATAATGTATGCAATACCGATTCCATCCGTGTCAAAAGTTAAGGATGATTGTGAGCCACATGCCTCTGCATCGTCATTGAAAGCTAGAATATTTCCGTTTGCGTCGATAACACTTAAAAAAGTATCAAAAAGGGATCCGCACAGCGAAACAGTGACAGATTCCATCAATGGATTTGGCAAAAGACGGTAATAAACATCCGGTGAAGCGTAAACTGGATTTTGATTGGAATAACAATAGGAATTATCGCCAGTTGTGGAATATGGCAAACTTGAAACTTCAATTGGGTCGTTGATGTCATCGCCAATAAAACCGCTGCAATCCACACCATTTATTATGGTTATACTAAAATCCATAACGGAACCCCACGAAAACGAAGCACAAGGATTCAAAGGCAGTGTTCCGCCTTCTTGTTGATTTATACGCATTCTAGTAACGCCATTTTGAGCGCCATTTGGAACATTAAAATTAAAAATGGATATTGCAACTGGTGGAATTCCACTCCACGTGCCAATGGATTCTGATAAATCAAAAGATCCGCTTTGATCGAAATCAATCCAAGCTTGACCGGCTCCGTTATAATTTCCACCGCACGTTCCAAATTTTACTTGGCTCGTGTAGGCGTTTCCTGCGCTTAAAGTAGTTCCTAAATTAGTAAGGTTTTGCACTCCAATAACGCCTGGACAACCTGTATACGAGATCGTTCCACTTTCTCCGACTAAACTCACTGTTTGTACATTCGAGTCAACGCCAGATGTTGGTCCTCCGGTGCTACAGTATTGTGAAAATAAGGTGGAATGAAAAAATAAAAAGGGAAGAATGTAATAATTTTTCATAGTACGTTTATAGATTTGCTAATATACACTAAAAATGTATTAGTTAACAATTTATTAATACACAATTACAAGATAGAAGGTGTTTTTTAAAGCTAAAATGCATGCTTCACAAAATCTAAAATACGGTTTTTTTTATAAATTGGGTTCTGTTTTAATTTCCATTTGAACTATCTTTTGCTAGCTAAAATTAGCTATGGCAGCAAATTCGTATGCATTTTAATTTCCTGCAAAGCCGAAATCAATACATCGATATCTTCTTCCTTATTAAAGGCTTGAATTGAAAAACGAATATAATTTTTTGACCCATGTCGCATTATTGGAATTTCAATTTTATACTTTTCGTATAGTAGTCGTTGTAATTCTTCTGGTTTTTCTGTTCGAATTTCAGAACTGCAGATTTGACCAAAATAGGTCGAGTTTAAAGGTGCTAATGGAACAGTTTTTAGTTCATTAAAAAGTTTAGGTGCACAATCTAAAAGTGTTAATTTACAATTAGTTGAAACAGCTTCCCAAGCGTATTTTTCTCTGAATTCTATTGCTTTTGGAAGTGTTAAATAAGCAGAAAAATCGCGTGTTCCATTAAACTGGTGGTAATCAAAAAAAGTGGAGTCACTCGGTGAAAAGCTTTCATAGCCCCAACTAATAATCAAAGGATCCAACATCTCTTGAAATTCCTTTTTAACATAAAGAAAGGACGAACCCTTCGGCGTCATCATCCATTTGTGGCAAGCGCCAGTGTAAAAATCTGCTTCCAAGTCGGAGAGATCCAATGGAATATGTCCAGGAACATGCGCACCGTCTACAATTGTAATTAAACCGCGACTTTTTGCTTCTGCACAAATTTCTTTAACGGGTAAAATTAACGCTGTGCTACTGGTTATTTGACTTATGAAAACAACTTTTGTCTTTTTACTGTATCCTTTCCAGAATTCCGCTAAAAATTCTTCTTTAGATTGAATTGGTAAACTTATATTTTGCTGAATATAGTTAGCGTGGCTCTTTTGACAATAGTAATTCCATGTTTTATCCATTGCGCCATATTCGAGATTGGTGGTTAAAATTTCATCACCTGGCTGCAACGAAATATTTTTGGCAATGAGATTAATAGCATGTGTTGGATTGGGAACAAAAATAAGATCTTCAGAAGAACAGTGAACAAATTCAGCGAGAGCAACAGCCGCATTTTTGATATGTACATAACCGTCTCTGGTAATAAACTGGACAGGTTCTTTTTCCAATAAATACTGCCATTGCAAATAATCAGCGAATATTTCTTTTGGACAAGCACCAAAAGAACCAAAGTTTAAAAATGTAATGTCATCGCGAAGTAAAAATAAATCTTTCATTCAAGTGGTGAATTAAATTTAAATCTAATTATAATAAACAATAAAAAGCGAGAAAATAATGCATAATTTGGCGCTTATGTAACAATAGTAACGTAGGGTTTGAAAGGTAAATAGCATCTTTGCTCCACGATGTTTAGTATCTAATTTGTTGTCTTTATGCTTGTGTTAGGATTTGTTTTGGCAATTCTTGTAGGGATTTCTCTCGGATTGATTGGTAGCGGTGGTTCTATTCTAACTGTCCCGATATTGGTTTACGTAATGGGAGTTGATCCAGTTTTAGCAACTGCATATTCGCTATTTATTGTTGGTGCAACAGCATTGGTAGGTGGAATTCAGAATGCTCGAGATGGCAGGGTGGATTTCAAAACAGCACTTATTTTTGGAATTCCTTCTATTATTGCGGTTTACATAACACGTGCTTACCTCGTTCCAGTAATTCCTGAAAGTGTATTTACTCTTTTTGATTTCGAAGTCACAAAACCTATTTTTTTAATGGTAATTTTTGCAATTGTTATGGTTGCAGCGTCCATTACCATGATCAAACCTCAGAAAAACAAACAACTGGGCGAAGAAATCCCGATGTCTTACAATTATCCAATGATTTTATTAGAAGGATCTGTGGTTGGCGTTTTGACCGGTTTAGTTGGCGCCGGTGGTGGGTTTCTAATTATCCCAGCTTTGGTGCTTTTGGCTAAAATGCCAATGAAAAAAGCGGTTGGAACTTCTTTGTTTATTATTGCAGCAAAATCATTAATTGGTTTTACAGGCGATTTAAAAGGTTCGGAAATTATCGATTGGAAATTACTTTTATTATTTACAACAGCTTCTGTTTTTGGAATAATTCTAGGTATTCTTTTAGCAAAGAAAATCCCGGGTGAAAAGTTAAAAACATCTTTCGGTTGGTTTGTGCTTGTAATGGGAATATACATAATCGTCAAAGAACTTTTTTTATAATTAAAGCAGAAAATGCTAACTTGAATTCTAAATTGTCATTCAATGGAAAAAAACAAGCTTGATAACAAGAATGAATTAGATGTTAAATCTAACTTGGTGTTGCGCTTGTTTTTTATACTTAGTGTTGGTTTTTTAGTGTTTTTCATTCTTTTATTGGAACTAAATAACCATCCAAAGAAAATTAGCAAAACAACACGTTTTGATGAACAAGAATATTTGAACTACCAAGAAAAATTAAGGCAATTGGAATCGGTTCAAGCCTATTTTACGTATCCCGATTTGATTTCCATTGACGACACAGCAAAAAGAGCGTTGGTGCGTTACGGGAAAGAATTGATAATGCATACGTCGGAATATCTCGGACCTAATGGAAGTGTGTCTAAATTATCGAATGGAATGAATTGTCAAAATTGCCATTTGGATGCTGGAACAAAAATTTGGGGTAATAATTATGGCGCGGTTGCTTCGACGTATCCCAAAATGAGAGCGCGTAGCGGAAAAATAGAAAGTATTCAGAAAAGAATAAATGATTGTTTTGAGCGAAGTTTAAATGGTAAAACATTGCGCAACGATTCAAGAGAAATGCGAGCTATGGTGGCATACATGAATTTTCTCGGAACATTTGTGAAAAAAGATTCAACGCCGGAAGGAACTGGAATTTATAAACTTCCCTATTTGAATAGACCCGCAGATCCAGTTAAAGGACAATCGATTTACGCTGCAAGATGTGCAAGTTGCCATGCCGCAAATGGGGAAGGAATGCTAGCATTGAACCAAAAAGAATATACCTATCCTCCGCTTTGGGGAATGAATTCCTATAATTCTGGCGCAGGTTTATTTCGCCTAAGTAGACTGGCAGGATACATTAAATACAATATGCCGTATGGCGCAGATTTTTTAAATCCACAAATGACGGATATAGATTCGTGGGACGTAGCTGCTTTTATAAATTCTCAACCACGACCAATAAAAGACATTTCGAACGATTGGCCTGACATTAGCAAAAAACCAATGGATCATCCTTTCGGACCTTATTCAGATGGTTTTTCGGAACAACAACATAAGTTTGGACCCTTCGAACCAATTGAAAAGGCTCGAAAAGTTAATAAATAACAACTTTTAAAAAAAGCAAGATATGGAAGAGGATAGAAGAAAGTTTTTGAAAAATATGGGTGCCTTAGGCCTCGGATTAGGTATCTCGGAAAGTATTTTGGCTAAAAGCCAAGCGTTTACTGATCTGACAGACATTACATTAGATAATGCAATCTCTGTTGACAAGAAAGATGAAACAGTTGTAAGTATACTTCAAACCACGGATGTACATTGCCAAATCCATCCGCACGATGAATTGTTTTGGGAGGAAAATCAAATAAAATTTCGAAAAACAGGCGGATATGCGCAATTAGCAACCTACTTTGAAAAATTAAGAAAGAAAAATCCCAATACTTTTTTGATGGATACCGGCGACATGTTCCAAGGAAGTGAATTGTCTGTGAAAACAACAGGCGAGGCGTTTGTTCCTATTCTAAACGCCTTGAATTACGATTTGTATTTGCCTGGAAATTGGGAAGTTATTTACGGTAAACGTAAAATGCAAACGTTGATGGGAGCACTAAACGCCCCAAAAATTTGTGCAAATCTTTACCACGACCTAGGGGAAGGCAAGCGTGGCGAATTGGTTTTTCAACCCTACCATATTTGGCATGTTGCTGGCGTTAAAATCGGATTCCTTGGTTACACAGATCATCTTGTTCCCTTGCGGCAGTCGCCAAACTACAGCAAAGGAATTGTTTATACAAAACCAGAGGAAAATTTGGCGTATTATGTCGATGTTCTGAAAAACCAAGAACAGTGTCAATTTATTGCGATTATAGGACACTTAGGACTTTCGCAGCAGATAAACTTAGCAAATTTACCAGAATGCGAAGGGGTAAATTACATTCTTGGCGGAGATACGCACGAACGCGTTCGAAAACCGATACAATGTAAATATGCGAAAGTAGTGGAGCCTGGTGCTTTTGGTTCTTTTATTGGGAAATTGGACTTAACCATAAAAAATGGAAAGGTAATAGCAGATTCCTATTCTTTATTGGAAGTAAAGGAATCAGAGTTAAAACCCAATAAGCAAATTCTCGAACTAATCAAGGAAAAGGAGCATGTTTACGAGAAGGATATAAATAAAATAGTTGGTTACAGCACAATTCCTTTGTACCGCTATTTTGTAGTGGAAAATCCAATTGACACACTAATTGTAGATGCGCTAAAGTGGAAATTTCCTGAAATAAATATAGCACTTTCAAATGGCTTTCGCTTTTGTCCACCAAGAAGTACAAGAGACGAAACCGGAAATGTTCCGATACACAATGGTTTTATCTACGATATGCTACCGGTAGACAGTACGGTTAGAACAGGTGTCGTAACAGGACAACAATTAAAGGATTGGTTGGAAAAAGAATTGAATAATGTGTTTGCCAAAGATGCATCCAAACGATTCGGTGGTTGGGTGATTAAATTTAAAGGAATGAAAGTGGATTTTCGCGCCTTTGATTCCCTTGGAAATAGAGTTGAATCAATTCTTGTAGACGAAAAACCTTTAGATTTATTGACAGAGTATAGTGTGCTGGCATGCGAAAGGGATGGCGATCCGGATGATGTCTTGTGCAGAATGAAAAATGTTAGACAAGCTAAAAACACCAAGTTTACACTTCATCAGGTAATGTTAGAGTATTTAGCGGTCAATTCACCAGTTACGCCATCACCGCCAATGCACGCTAAAGTGCTGGACGCACCACAAAATTTATTGACACAGGTTACGGGTGTAGATTACACATTTTACTAATTTAAAACAATCTAAAAATGAAAAAAATACTTTTTATAGCATTGATTTTATTTCTGAATACAGCTGTTTTTGGACAAGGAAAAGAAAATTCAATTAACGTTATTTCTACAACTGAAATAAAACAAGAACCTAGAAAAATTGTCATGCAATTAACAAGCGCAGATACTAACGTCCACAAAATGTTAGTTAAACAATTGAATAATATAATTTCTGTTGCACCGGATACCCGCATTGAAGTTGTTTGTCACGGACCAGGACTTTCTTTACTTGTCAAGGATAAAACTACGGTATCGAAACAAATTGAAAGTTCGGCATTAAAAAGCGTAGATTTTGTCGCTTGTAGCTTTTCAATGAAAGAGAGAAATGTTAAAAAAGAGGATTTGTTACAACTCACAAAAATTGTAGAGGCAGGAATTTTAGAAATTGTGGATAAACAAAACCTTGGATGGGCATATATCAAGGCGGGAAATTAAGTGCTAAGCAGTTTATTTAAAAAAATAATCCAGAGAAAACACCAATGAAATCCGCCATCTTAATACTATCCTATAGCTTTTTTTTAATCACCTCAAGCTATAGTCAACACCAAGAAATCAATGAAAAACCAGCTGTTTTTTCGGGCTTAAAAAACCAGTCCAACGATAGTTCCACCTTATTGTATGCTTTTAAAAATGGACAGTACAGCGGGCATTTCCGAAACTTTTTTATGGTTACTGAAAACGAAGCTGGATTAACAGATTATTTTGCAAATGCAATTGGTGGCGGAATTCATTTCAATACTGCAAAATTTCATGGTTTTGAATTAGGAATCAGTGGAACGTATGTTTTTAATGTTTTGTCCTCTGACTTGGCAAAACTAGATCCAATGAGTGGGCAGCCATCCCGTTATGAGATAGGATTATTTGACCAGGAAAATCCAGCTAATAAAAAAGATATTGATCGATTGGAAGAGTTTTATTTAAAATATTATTTAAAGAAAACACAGCTAACTTTTGGCCGACAACTAGTAAATACACCATTTATTAATTTGCAAGATGGAAGAATGCGCCCAACTAGTGTTGAAGGGATTTGGTTTGTTTCCGAAAAGCTAAAAAAAATAAAATTGGAAGGTGGTTGGCTATACGCTATTTCTCCTCGTGGAACAGCAAGATGGTTTGGCGTGGATAATTCGATTGGACTCTATCCTTCAGGTGTTAATCCGGATGGTTCTAAGTCCAATTATTATGGGAATTTAAAAAGCAATGGTGTCGGACTATTTGGAATTACACACCAAACTACTGAATGGCTAAAATTACAAGCTTGGAACGTATATGTCGACAATATTTTTAATTCCGCATTATTTCAAGCAGACTTCGAACAAAAAGTTAAAAACAAGAAATCACTCTATTTATCCGGACAATTTATTCGGCAAGATGGCGTAAATAATGGCGGTAACGAAAATTCCACCAAAACATATTTCACTAAAAACGGGAAAGCAATGACTTTCGGTGGGCGTTTTGGAGTAAGGTGGAAGCGTCTTGATCTTTCCTTGAATTTTAATCACATTACGAAGCACGGAAGGTATAATTTTCCGCGTGAATGGGGGAGGGATCCATTTTTTACATTCCTGCCAAGAGAGCGGAATGAAGGAGTTGGGAATTCCACTGCCTTTGTATTTAAAACGCAACTTAATTCACCGAAGTACCGCATGAAAACTGGTTTTTCAGCCGGTTATATCCAAATGCCAGATGTGAAAAATACCGCACTAAATAAATATGCTTTTCCTTCTTATTTTCAATTAAATTTAGATTTTCGATATTCTTTTTCTAAAATTTTCAAAGGACTCGATGCGCAAATTCTAATTGTCGGTAAGATTGCAGCTGGAGAGACATATAATACAGCTAAATACATACATAACAAAGTAAATATGGTGACATGTAACTTTCTTTTAAACTACCATTTTTAAGGTAATCGGGGATAATTTATACGTATATTTATAGTAAATTGGGTTCTAGGTAACATTTGTTACAAGAAATATCATTTAATTCTTTGAATTTTGTTAAAAGACTTTATAAAATAAACACATCATGAACATTGAACAAATTTACACAGGTTGCTTAGCTCAAGGAGCATATTACATCACATCAAATGGAGAAGCAGCAATTATCGATCCGCTAAGAGAGGTGGAGCCATACTTGGAACGTGCAAAAAAAGACAACGTTAAAATTAAGTATATTTTTGAAACACATTTTCATGCAGATTTTGTTTCAGGACATGTTGATCTTGCTAAAGCAACTGGGGCAACAATTGTTTTTGGTCCAAATGCAAAAACCACTTATGACGCGCATATCGCAGCAGATGGAGAAGAGTTGAAACTGGGTGATGTGACCTTTAAGATTTTGCATACGCCAGGGCATACAATGGAAAGCACGTGTTTTTTATTGAAAGACGAAAATGGAAAAGACCATTCTTTATTCTCGGGTGACACCTTGTTTATTGGCGATGTTGGTCGCCCAGATTTAGCGCAAAAAGCGGCATCGATGACGCAAGAAGAATTAGCGGCAACGTTGTTCCATTCCCTTCGCGATAAAGTAATGACACTTGCAGACGATGTTGTCGTTTACCCAGCGCATGGTGCCGGTAGTTCTTGCGGTAAAAACATGAGCAAGGAAACTGTTTCAACCATCGGTGAACAAAAGCAAATGAATTACGCTTTACGTTCAAACATGACAGAAGCAGAATTTGTAACAGAAGTAACAGATGGTCTATTGCCACCTCCAGGTTATTTTGGAATGAACGTAATGATGAATAAAACGGGTTACGAAAATATTACTGACGTAATGGAAAGAAGTTTGCAAGCACTTACTCCAGAAGGTTTTGAAGCCGCAGCGAATGAAACCGGTGCAGTGGTTCTAGATACACGAAACGCAAAGATTTTTTCAGAAGGATTTATTCCAAATAGTATCAATATTGGTTTGGATGGTCAATTTGCTCCATGGGTTGGTGCAATGTTACCAGATGTGAATCAGGAATTACTTTTGGTTACCGAAATTGGACAAGAAGAGGAAACTGTAAAACGTCTTGCTCGTGTTGGATATGATCATGTTATTGGCTTTTTAAAAGATGGTTTCGGGGCGTGGAAAATTGCGGGAAAAGAAATAGATTCTGTTACACGAATTTCAGCGGATGATTTTGCAGAAAGATTTAAAAACGCTCCAATTGTAATCGATGTGCGTAAACCAGGCGAATTCGCTGCCGAACATGTGGACGGTGCAAAAAGTATTCCATTAGATTTCATCAATGAAGACATGGCGGAATTCCCTAAAGAAGAGCCATTTATTCTTCATTGCGCAGGTGGATACAGAAGTATGATTGCTGCATCTATTCTAAAATCTAGAGGTTATAATAACTTTATAGAAGTGGAAGGCGGCTTCAGTGCAATAGCGAAAACAGCTGTTCCAAAGACGGATTATGTTTGTCCTTCAACCTTGAGAAAAGCATAAGTATTACAAGCGTTTGCTTCTATATAGAAATCAAATAACTTACACATAAAAAAAAACAGGCTGTATCCAATGAATACAGCCTGTTTTTTTGCTTAAATTTTAGTTGGTATTTTACTTGGAAACCTTTACCTTATTTCAACATACTAGTCTAAATTACTCTAACAAATTAGTAGGGTTGAGTTGCCAATAGTTATATTTTACTATGCGACTAAACGACTAAATAAGTATTGTTTAAACTAAAAGAAAGTTAAAATAAAGGAAATAATTAATGGGGTAATTTGTGCATAATTAAACCATAAACAAATGTTCCTAACATTGCTCCAGCAATCACAATTAAAATGGAAAATGCTCCGGTTCCTGCAAGAACATACATCGGACCTGGACAAGTGCCAGCAAGCGCCCAACCCAAACCAAAAATAGTACCTCCAAGAATATAACGCGCAAATCCTTTATCTTTTGGGGCAATTTCGATTGTGTTTCCTTCGATACTTTTCATTTTTGATCGTTTAACCAATTGAATCAAAATAATGCCTAATCCTACAGCTGAACCAATAACACCATACATATGGAAGGATTCAAAACGAAACATTTCATATATTCTGAACCAAGAAACCAACTGTGCTTTGTACATGATTATTCCAAAGAAAATTCCAACAAATAAAAATTTCAAACTTTTCATATTTATTTAATTTAAAACTATTTAAAATAGAAGGGGTAAAATAAAATGTGTCATTATTAAACCTCCAATAAAAAAACCGATTACCGCAATTAAAGATGGCAATTGAAGATTACTCAAACCGCTAATCGCGTGGCCGGAAGTGCAGCCTCCAGCATACCTAGATCCAAATCCAACCAAAAATCCGCCAACAATTAAAATAGCAAATCCTTTAAAGCTAAAAACAGCCTCGAAGCCATATAATTCCGCCGGAATGTAGGAGCTACCTGGATGTTTAAAATTCATTTTTTCTAATGCTTCTACCGTTGTCGGATTTAAGTCAATGTGTGTATCGTTAGTTAGAAATTGAGATGCTATAAAACCTCCTATAATTGCTCCAAGAACGACAATTAAATTCCATTTTTGGCTTCTCCAATCAAAATTAAAGAAACTGGAAAATTTTCCTGCGCCACCAATGGTGCAAACTGTTCGAAGATTGGATGACATTCCGAAATTTTTCCCGAAATAGGTGAGAATAAATAAAATAAGTGCAATTAACGGACCTGCAACATACCAAGGCCAAGGTTCAAAAATATATTCCATTTTTATAATTTTTTATTTTTAGTTAAATCTAGTTGTAAATGTACACAGGAACTTGAACATGGTTCAAAATGTCTGCTCTTAAATCACCTCGCAGAAAGGTTTTAATTAAATTCCTGTCCAAATGCCCAATGGATAAAAGATCTATTTTTCTATCCTTTATTAATTCTAAAATAGCGGATTCCTTGTCCTTTGCATGTATGTTAATAAAATCGAAATTCTGCAGTTGATTAAGTTCCGCAAATCGTTTCATGTTATCACTCTTTTCTGCTTCAAGCGTAGAATTTTTCGACGTATTTATTTTTACGAGAAGAATTTTAGAATTAAATTTTTCTTGAATTTTTTTAAGCCATTCCAAATTGTGTTTTGCAGGAGTATTGAATTCTCGGACGATTGCAATCGTATCCATCTGCAAGTTGTTATCCTTGTTTTTTATAGCCAAATATGGCACGGATAATGTTTCTAAAAGGTGATTGGTAAAATTGGAAGAAAAGATATCTTCCCCCTTTGAAGTAATATGTCCGCCAGAAATCACAAGATCAATTTTATTTTCTTGGATGTACCATTTTACAATGTGTATTGCGTTTCCAATAAGACTAGACCTTTTCACAAGAGGAAAACCTGTTAGGTAATTTGTGAGTTGCATATAATTGTTTTTTTGCAGATCATAGTACTTTGTCAAATTATATTCTGTACAAACATCAATAACTTCCCCATTCATTTTTAAAGGGATTTCACTTGGAATTTGAACAATATTCAATAGGTCAATTTCCACATCCTCCATACAGACGCTATTCGCAAAATTTTGAACAATCTCATCTTGCTGATCCAACTTAGCCAAAATTAATATTTTCATCTTATCTATTTAATTTACTAAATTCAAATTTTATTTTTCAATAAAACGTTACCTATGTTACACAAGCTTTTCTTATCGTTTTTGACTATCTTTAGTTTAACTAAAAAGGAGATGGTGCAATGGGAATTCTGATTACAAAAAAAATACTTCAATCAATTCTGCTACCACGTAAGAAAGAGGCACATAAAGGAGATTTTGGACATGCTCTATTGGTCGCCGGAAGCGAAGGAATGATGGGAAGTGCTGTTTTGGCTTCAAAAGCATGTTTAAGAAGTGGCGTAGGATTACTAACTTCTCATGCACCAAGCTGCGGTGTAAAGATTTTGCAGATTTCTATTCCTGAGGCAATTGTCAGCATTGATCTTCATCCAACTTGCTTCAGTGGAATAAGCAATAGCGAAAAATACACCTCCATTGCAATTGGTCCTGGGATTTCCACGAATGAAATGGCACAAAATGCTTTTTTTGATTTACTTCAGAAATACAAAAGCCGGTTTATAATCGATGCTGACGCTTTAAATTGCCTGAGTCTGCATCCGGAATGGTTAAAATTTATTCCAGCAAATTCCCTCTTAACGCCACATCCAAAAGAATTTGAACGCTTGGTTGGGAAATGGAATTCAGACGAAGAGAAAATTCAAAAGCTCAAACACCTTTGTAATGAATATTCTATTTATGTGCTGCTCAAATCCTCCAATACAACTTTATGCTCTCCAAATGGTGATTTGTTCATAAATACGACTGGAAATCCTGGATTAGCAAAAGGTGGAAGCGGCGATGTGTTGACTGGAATGCTTTTGGCTTTTTTCTCCCAAGGTTATTCTACAAAAGATGCTGCAATTCTCGCTGTTTTTTTGCACGGATTAGCTGCAGATCTTGCAGTTGTTGAAAAAACAGAATATGGCCTTTTAGCGAGTGATTTAATTGAATTTATCCCAAAAGCTTTTAAGGTAATACAGTAGGCTTCCTATTCTTCCGAATTAAAATTTTATCAATCCTAAACCCATCTAAATCCAAAACTTCGTAGAAGTAATCACCAGATTCGAAGGAATCTCCTACCTGTGGGATTTTTTTAATATTATCCAACATAAACCCAGCAATCGTTGTGTAAAGTGGACTTTTTTCCGCTATTATTTCCCCATTGAAAAAAATGTTAATCTCAAAAATAAGCGTTTTTCCATTCACTAAATAACTATTATCCGATCGTGTAATTATATTTTGAACATCAGACTCTTCCTCGTTCGGAAGTTCTCCAACAATCGCTTCTATTAAATCGTGTAAGGTAATGATTCCAATAATGTTACTTTGTTCATCGGTGACAATTGCTATATGTTCTTTTTTGCGTTTAAAGAGATTGAGAATATTAAGTGTCGGTGTGTTTTCAACTACAACTATCGGGGCTTGCAGTATGGAGTCGATTGCGAAATTTTCATTTTGGTAATTTCCCATAAAATCCTTACTACTAATAACGCCTTTTATCTTGCTAATTTGACCATCACAAACGATGAACTTAGAATGTACACTTTTTAAAATGAATTGCAGCGTTTCCACAATAGGCAATTGTATATTTATCCAATCAATATCAGAATTTTTCGTCATCAATGTTTTGGCCGTTTGATCGGTAAAAAAAAATAAATTTTGGTGGATTTGACTTTCATCGGTTTCCAAAACGCCTTGTTTTTCAGCATTAAATAAGATTAATTTCAATTCCTCTTCACTGATATGATTTCCGGTGTTCTCTTGAATTCGTAAAGATTTAATGAGAATTCTGGTGGAAATGGTAAGTAACTTCACAAATGGATAGGTTGCTTTTGTGAAAAAATGGATAATCGGAGCACAAAATAGCGCGATTTTTTCGGCGTTATTAATCGCAATTGTCTTCGGTACAAGTTCCCCGATTACTATCGTGAAATAGGTGATACTGCCAATTACTAGAAACAGAGAAATCGAGTGGGAGTAATTTCCCAAAAAAGAAAAGTGCATTAAAATGCTATTTAAATCATCCGTTAACGTTGCCCCACCATACGCTCCAGAAATTATTCCAATTAAGGTGATCCCAACTTGAACCGATGACAAAAAGTTTTCAGGCTTATCCAATAATAAAAGGATTAGTTTTGCTCTCGTATTTCCTTGTTCGGATAAATATTCTATTCTACTGCGTTTAGCGGAAACCAAGGCTATCTCTGAAAGGGCGAAAAAACCATTCAACAGCGTTAACGCGAAAATAATTGGAATTTCCATTTAGTTGTTTCCTTAAATTCAAAATAAATAACGAGTGTTTTAAATTACTCGAATTAGCACAAAAAAAAATACCTCACTAGTGTAAGGTATTTTTCAATTCGTTTGTAGTATCTATTAATCTTCTGTTTCTTCGGAATCTTCCTCAAAATCTTCTTCGTCGTCATCGATTTCATCCTCATCGAAATGATTCACCGCATGGATATCGAAATCATCGTCTTCCTCGTCATCAAAAAATCGGTTTCCTTTCCCACTTTTTTTATACGCGTTCATTTTGGGTTTTTTAGCGCGACCTTCCGTATCGCCCCAATCTTTTAACTTTTTTTCTTTTTCTTTTTTCCTTTGCTCCAATGTTTTTAAAGGATCCGCCGCTGGAGGAGCAAAACCGGTTGATTCGGAATCTACTCTTGTCTCCGTTCGTTGAAACGGCGTTCTTGGCGCACCACTGTCATTGTTTCGATTAAAATCTGGGCGAGGAGAATTTGAATCTCGCGGAGGTCGACTATCTGTTCGCTGTTCAGCTTCCTTAACTGCAATTGGTCTTCCGCTCATCGTTGAACCATCTAAACCATCAATTGCCTTTAACGCTTCCTCGCGATCTGCCATTTCTACGAAACCAAAACCCCTTGATTTTCCTGTTTCTCGATCCATTGCAACACTTGCTTTTAGCACAGTGCCATAATCTTGAAATGCTTGCTTCAACTGTTCACCAGTTACGCCAAAATCTAATTTGGCCACAAAAATACTAGTCATAAAAATGTAAAAGTTTTTTTTACTTTTTTTAAATGTTAATAATGATTCGAAAATAAGATTTTTTTTTTAAGTTTAAGGTAATTGAAATGTATTTTTATAAAAAAAAAGATAATGAACGCATTAATTCTAGGTGGAACAGGACTTGTAGGGCACGATTTATTGGAATTGCTGATTTCCGACAAGCGATTTGAAAAAATAGAATTATTATCGAGACGTGAATTGGATATCCGTGAAATTAAAGTTACCAATCACTTGGTAGATTTTTCAAATTTTTTGGAATTACCCATCTACGATAAAATGGATGTTCTATTTATAACATTCGGAACTACCATAAAAAAAGCAGGATCGCAGACGAAGCAATTTGAAATTGATGTTGATATTCCAACTTTAGTGATGAAACTGGCTAAAAAGAAAGGCGTGGAGCGATGTGTATTGATTTCCGCATTGGGAGTTAGCTTAAAATCTCCTTTTTTCTATTCTCGAATGAAAGCGCAACTGGATGAAAATGCCAAGAAAATTGGATTCAAACAATTGATTTTAATTAAACCATCCATTTTGGAAGGACCTCGTGTGGAAGAACGAACTACTGAAAAATGGTCTATTTTGCTGGGGAATGCAATTGGTAAAACTGGATTAATCAATAAGTACAAACCTGTTGAATCGATTAACGTTGCAAAATGTATGGTGCAAAGTCTATTGGATTTACCTGATGGAACACATGAAATTTCATCCTCAAAAATCATGGAATACGCCAAAATATATACGGAGGACGAATTCAATAATTCAGCCGATTTTCAGCAAAACAATTAAATCGTAAAGCTACTGTTTAACGGAAAAGAATTATTTCGAATCCGTAGTTCTATCTTTTAGTAAATCTTTGATTTCCGATAATAATTGTTGGTCTTTCGTTAGTGGGATTTCAGGTGCTGGTGCTTCTTTTTTATTAATTTTCGCTTTGTTTACTGCTTTAATCAGGAGGAATATTATAAATGCAGTTACTAAAAAATTGATTACAGCAGCAAGAAATTTCCCATATAAAACGCCATTCCAAGAAAGTTTTTCCAATTGAGAAACACCGAGAGAATCCATCGCAGGCTTTAATAAAAGTGGCGTTATCACATCCACAATAAAAGATCCAACGATAGCGCTAAACGCTGCGCCGATAATTACCGCAACTGCCAAATCTATTATGTTGCCACGTAATATGAATGTTTTAAATTCTTTAATCATGTTCATTTGTTTTAATCTAAGATAGCTTTTTTTTGCTTAAAATTTAGACTTTAAAAGGTTGTCTTTGTAAAAGAGAACGACTCAAGGTAATATCATCGGCGTATTGCAATTCTGTCCCAACAGTTACACCTCTAGATAAAGTGGAAATAATTAACGCTTTGTCGCCTAGCTTTTTATACAGATAGAAATTAGTCGTGTCTCCTTCCATTGTTGGACTTAATGCAAAAATTATCTCAATTAATTCGCCTGTGTTTGCTTTTTCTACCAAACTTGGAATATTCAAGTCGGACGGTCCAACACCATCCATTGGAGAAATTATTCCACCTAAAACATGGTAAATTCCCCGATAAGATTCTGTTCCTTCGATTGCCAAAACATCTCGAATATCTTCCACAACACAAATTATCGAATGATCTCTTTTCGGATCTGCACAAATAGTACAAATAAGCGTGTCGGAAATATTGCCGCAAGAGGTACATTTTTTCACGTGACTTTTCATTTCTGTAAAGGCAAGTGAGAACTGCTCAATTTCACTCTCAGTGCGGTTTAATAATTGTAAAACCAATCGCAAGGCAGTCCTTTTGCCAATTCCGGGTAGGGAGGATAACTGTTCAACAGCATTTTCAATGTATTTGGACGGAATTTTCACACAGTAAATTTACAAAAATCCGAATATTTAAATTCACAACGGATAGAGATGTTTTGAACACTCAGCCTTTAGTAAAAGGATGTTTCATTCAAAAAGATTACTTTTGTGAAGTAATACTAGACAATGTCAAAGAACGAAGTAAACATAAAAAATAAGCGCGCAAGGTTTGAGTACCATTTGCTGGAGACTTATGTTGCTGGAATTCAATTGGCAGGAACGGAAATAAAAAGTATTCGACTAGGAAAAGCGAGTATTTTAGAGGCGTATTGCGTGATGAATCGTGGAGAAGTGTGGATGAGAAACATGCATATATCAGAATATGAAAATGCTTCCTTTTACAATCATAAACCTCGGGGAGACCGTAAATTACTGCTAAATAAAAAAGAAATCGTCAAAATTGATAAATTCTTGATGTCGAAAGGAAACACCTTAATTCCATTGCGGATGTATCTATCGGAAAAAGGCTGGATTAAAGTCGAAATCGCTTGTGCTCAAGGTAAAAAACTGCACGATAAACGCCAAGATTTGAAGGAAAAAGACGATCGAAGAGACATGGATCGGGCAATGAAAAAATAATTTTTTTCACAAAAACCCGAGTACGAGTAGGTGTGCCCAATGGTCTTCCCACACTAAAAACCAAATCATTAAAGCCGTTGATAAATATATACTTACATGGTATAAAACCGTGTATAGAACAGTCTTTTTTTTATAGATTCGTACAAAAAAAGGCAAACAAAAGAAAAGGCACACCACAAAAATTTCAGACAAAAAAGTAAAGTTTACAGAATAAGATGTGTTGGCTAAACGCGGCACAGCGACTACTTTTTTGGGAATGTGAAATAACCAAGAACGTTCAATTAAAACGGTAGGTAATTCAGAATAAAGCGCATAATTTATTCCTAAAATCCAATAGCTGTTTCCTTTTTCTGTTCGAACCAAAGAATTTTGTTGCAAGGCATCGTCACTTGGAATAATTTGTTCGAAAGTGAGAATTTTATCGGTTTCGTAATGATTTGGCAGGAACATATCTAATACTAGTAAGACACTCAAAATTGGTCCTAGAATGGATATTTTCTTCAGTATTCGCCATTTTCTTCCCGTAAATAAACTCTTGAAATACCGCTCATTCTCTTGCTGCTCCTTGTAAAGCTGATCGAAGTGTTTCTTTTTTGCTTCACGCATTCGCTCTTCGGTACTTTTTTCTTTTTTAGGTCTATTTCGAGCTGTCAACTCAACTGGCGCATTTTTTTTACCAATTAAAATTTCATATGCTTCCGTCAGTTGGAGAAATTTATCCTTGGCATTCAAAGTTGTGTTTTTGTCGGGATGATAACGCATGGCAAGTGCACGAAATTGTTTTCTAATTTCTTGCGGGCTAGCGTTTTCAGGTAACCCTAGAATGTCAAAGTATTTCTTTAACGACATACGAACCAATCCGTTGCATTGTTAATCCTCTATTTATTTTACCACTTACAGTTCGAGTAAAATGCTCTAAATAATAAATTTCTTTAGGAAGTGAATAGTTGGAAAGTTTGGTACGCAATACTTCTTTCGTTACAGGCAAAGAATGGTTTGATTCTATAAGAAGTATAACCTTTTGACCAAATTTCTCATCCGATAAACTTCCGATAAAATAAGGAATTTCAAGTAGGTCCGAAATACGGTCTTCAATTTCCTCTGGATTAAGTTTTTTACCGCCCGAATTGATTATGAAATCGGTTCTACCAATCCATTGAAAAGTAGTTTGACTCGTTAAAACAATTTGATCATTTGTTTTTAAGGAATCAATATTAATTGCAGGATAATGCACCACAAGTTGTTCGTTTTCTTCGCTAAAGGTGATTCCAGGAAGCGCTTCAAATTCTTTCTCCTCATTTTCACCAACTTTGCGCATTGCAACATGTGAAATAGTTTCCGTCATGCCGTAAGTGTGAAATACGGTAGTATTATTTTCCTTTAGCGCAGCGGAAAGATTTGGAGAAATAGGACCTCCACCAATCAAAATAGACGGGATGTTCTTCAGTTTGTGTGCAGAATTTTCGAGTGTGCTTTTCAACTGCAGAGGAACCATTGCAACAAATTCAATTGGTAAATCAATGTTTTCCAGCGGATTGGAATTAACTGGGCCTATAATTAAATTCAATTCTCCGACAATCGAGCGAATCACCATCATTTTTCCTGCAATTGTAGTTGGAGATAAGCAGAGTAGCGCGTTGCAGTTTTTTTGAATTTTCAGGTAATTAAGTGTGTTTTTTGCAGAAACAAGCATTTTTGCTTTTTCCAATAAAACCTTGGTTGGTTTGCCAGTTGAACCGCTTGTTTGAACTTCGATAAAGGAATTTTCATTTTTCCATTCTTCCAAAAAAGTTTTTACTTCTTTCGTTGTTTCTTCTGAAGCATGGATAAATTGAATTGTAAATGCCATTTTACTTTTGGAATAATTTTTGAAGCAAAGGTACTAACTTTGCGTGTTACTATTTAAAAATAGCTAAAATTGGAGTGCACGAGCTTTTTAATCAAAAAATAGTTTTAAATTAATCTCAAAATTCAAGAAATGAAAAAAACAATTGGAATACTCGCTCTAGGCTTAATTTCTTTAGCCTTTGTTACAAAGAAAGAATCTAAAGCCAAGGACGAGAATGGCGGGATAAAATTTGTCAATCTTTCGCTTGAAAAAGCTAAATCTCTGGCAAAGGAAAATGATCAGTTGATTTTTATCGATGCATATACAAGTTGGTGCGGACCCTGTAAAAAAATGGCTGCTACTTCTTTTAAAGATGAGGAGGTTGGTAAATTATTCAACAATCAATTTATCAATTTAAAAATCGATTGTGAAAAAGATGCAGACGGACCTGAATTGGCTAGAATGTATAAAGTTCGAGCATATCCAACTTTGTTGGTGATTGATGGAGATGGAAAATTAGTGAAGCAAGTTGTCGGGTTTCAGCCCGCTGATAAATTAATTTCACTTGCGAAGTCGTTGGATTAATTATTCAAGTTGTAAATTAAAATCGCCTAAGCCAAAATCGATTGAAAGGAAATAATTCCAAATCAAAAAAGCCGTCCTACTATGTAAGACGGCTTTTCAATTTTATAGAGAAGGAATTATTTTCCTTTTTCCATTTTTTCTTTCAATGCAGATAAAGCATCAAAATCACCTAATGTAGATTTCTCTGTATTTTGGTTGATTGCTTTTACTGCTTGAGATGTAGAAGATCCAGCGCTTCCTTTTTTGCTACTCGCTTTCGCTGAAGATGCAGTTGGTTTATCTTCACCTTCTTCGAATGTACGTGTATGGGAAACAACGATTTTCTTGGAATCTTTATTGAATTCAATTACTTTGAAATCAAGTGTTTCTTCCACTTTCGCGTTTTGTCCATCCTCTTTTCTCAAGTGCTTAGAAGGACAAATACCTTCAACACCATAAGGAAGAGCAACAATTCCGGATTTGTCTTTGTTCTCAATTATTGTTCCTTGGTGAACAGAACCTTCTCCGAAGATAGTTTCAAATACATCCCAAGGATTTTCTTCTAATTGTTTGTGACCTAAAGAAATTCTTCTGTTGTCTCTATCGATTTCCAATACAACAACTTCCATTTCATCTCCTACCTTACAGAATTCTGATGGGTGCTTGATTTTCTTTTGCCATGAAAGATCAGAAATGTGGATCAATCCGTCAACACCTTCTTCTAATTCAACGAATACGCCGAAGTTAGTGAAGTTACGAACCTTAGCTTTGTGCTTCGTTCCAACTTTATATTTTCCTTCAATATCAGACCATGGATCTGGCATCAATTGTTTGATACCCAATGACATTTTACGCTCTTCACGATCCAAAGTTAAAATTACAGCTTCAACTGTATCTCCAACGGACATGAAATCTTGTGCGGAACGTAAATGTTGTGACCAGCTCATTTCTGAAACGTGAATCAAACCTTCAACACCTGCAGCGATTTCAACAAAAGCGCCATAGTCAGCCATAACAACAACTTTTCCTTGTACTTTGTCACCAACATTCAAGTCTGTGTTCAAAGCATCCCATGGATGTGGTTGCAATTGCTTAAGTCCAAGTGCAATTCTTTTCTTATCATCATCAAAGTCAAGAATAACAACGTTTAATTTTTGGTCTAATTCAACAATCTCTTCTGGGTGATTAACACGTCCCCAAGATAAATCAGTAATGTGGATCAAACCATCAACACCACCTAAATCGATGAACACACCGTAAGATGTAATGTTTTTAACTGTTCCTTCCAATACTTGACCTTTCTCAAGACCAGAGATAATTTGTTTTTTCTGCTCTTCCAATTCCGCTTCAATAAGCGCTTTGTGAGAAACAACAACATTACGGAATTCTTGGTTAATTTTAACCACTTTGAATTCCATGTTTTTACCAACATAAATATCGTAGTCACGAATAGGTTTAACGTCAATTTGTGAACCTGGCAAGAATGCTTCGATTCCAAAAACGTCAACAATTAAACCACCTTTCGTACGACATTTCACGAAACCAGTGATGACCTCACCTGTACGTAATACATCGTTTACACGAAGCCAAGCTTTGTGCATACGCGCAGTTCTGTGCGAAACAACCAATTGACCTGTTTTGTCTTCTTGGCATTCAACGAATACATCTACTGTATCGCCTGCTTTTAATTCTGTATTGTAACGGAATTCAGATGCTGCAACAACACCTTCGGATTTGTAACCAATATTAATGATTACTTCTTTTTTAGTAACCAGAACAACTGTACCTTCAACAACTTCTTTTTCGTTGATAGATGTCAATGTTCCTTCGTACTTGTCTGATAACTCAGAACGTTGAATGTGAGAATAACCGTCTAATGCTAATGCATCCCAGTCAAAATCTGCAGTTCCCTGCGTGCTTGTAGTTTTTGCCATTTGGCTTTTTAAATTGTATTTCGAGCGCCCAACAACTCGAAAGTGATGAATACTAAACTGCTTAAATAGGGCAACAGTCTTGTTTTAAGGGTGCAAAGTTAATTATTTAATTGGTAATGGCAAAATTTAAACATAAAAAAAGGCCACCTTTCGATGACCTTTTATAGAATTGTAAGGATTTTATTTCAAAGCATCAGCTCGTTTTTTATATTCCAACGCTTTTTCTGTATTCCCAATATTTTTATTGATTTGAAAAAGGATGTTCAATACATCTTTATCATTAGGATTTTTAGCAATGTATTTTTCCAAAGGAATAAGTGCACGTTTGTAAATCTCATCTGCAGACTTCAGCATTTTATCGTAGTTTGGATCACCAAATTTCAATTGGTTTGCAGCAGTTTTCGTTTCTGTTCCCCATGTAACCAAATGCGCACCAAGCTGGTATTGCGCATCAATGTATTCAGGATCAATTTCCAACGCTTTATTTAAAGACATTTCTGCTTTTTCATTTTGCTTTAAATCGATATAAATAGTACCAATCGTGTAAAACAATTGTTTGTTTTTTGGATCGGCAGCAATTGCTTCGTTTAGCGCGGATTCTGCACCTGCAGCATCACCTGCTTCGATGTTTGTGTTTACTTGCTCAAGCAATAAATCTCGATTAGATGGGTGCTTTTTTCTACCTTCAACAATCACCGCTTTTGCTTCAGCAATTTGACCGTTTTTTCTATAAGAAACAGAAGCTAAAGCGTAAGTAGTTGGTCCTTTGTATCCAATTTTGGCAAGTTTTTCGTAGCCAATTGCTGCTAAACCAAAATTATTTGATTTCTCATAACAAAGCGAAGAATTGAAAATGGAAGAACTATCCGTTTCACCAATAGCAGAATAAAACTCAGCTTCAGTTGTATACACCTCTGCCGCTTCTTTTAACATGTTGCCTTTGTAAAGGAGGTTAGCAAAGCCATCCAATTGATCGTGTTTTTGGTAAACGGATTCTCGAAT
>CAIYXD010000421.1 GCA_903930085.1 uncultured Flavobacteriia bacterium | reverse complement strand
TACGGGCGTACATCTCAGACAAATTTACGTTCATTTTCTTAAACGAGAAAAAATACTTGTTCACTATAATTACTAGAAAAAACATAAAATAATAGTAGTTTTATACAGCCCAAATTCAACAACTTGGATTTGTGACTATTTTCCGCAATAAATTAGCTTTACCGCGAAATAAAAGAGGAATTAGACCCTTGAAAACACAACGAATTGAATCGACATGAGCTTGAGAATTTTACACACAGCAGATTGGCATCTAGGAAAAAAACTGGATCATTTTTCCCGTTTGGAAGAGCAGAAATTGGTAATGGCTGAAATTTGCGACATTGCGGACGCACAAAATGTGGACGTTGTAATCGTTGCAGGCGATCTTTTTGATACGTTTAATCCACCAGCTGAAGCGCAGGATTTATTCTATAAAATGCTTTTTCGCTTGACGAATAATGGAAAACGTGCAGTTGTGGCAATTGCCGGAAACCACGATATGCCGGAGCGGGTGGAAGCACCAAATCCATTGGCAGAAATGAACGGTATAATCTTGTGCGGATTTCCGGATACAGAAATCAAACCTTTTTCCACCGAAGGAGGTATCGAAGTGACGCGCTCCGAAGCAGGATTTCTAGAAATTCAAATGGGAGAGAATAAACCGCTTTTGCGCGTGATTTTCACGCCTTACGCCAATGAATTGCGTTTGAAAACCTATTTAGGGATGGAGAAAAAAGAAAGCGCTCTTCGAGAAATATTGGAAGAAAAATGGCGGGAATTAGCCGATAAATACTGCGATTCAAAAGGCGTAAATGTCTTGACGGCGCATTTGTTTTTTATGAAAAAAGGAGGCGAGGCAGAAGCGGAACCAGAAGGCGAAAAATCCATTTTACACATCGGTGGTGCACAACCAATTTTTTCTGAAAACATACCAAAACAAATGCAATATGTTGCGCTCGGACATTTACACCGTTACCATTCCATTGATAAAATTCCGTGTCCAATCGTTTACAGTTCTTCACCCTTGAGTTATAGTTTTGCCGAAGCTGATCAGAAAAAGCAGGTGGTAATTATCGATTTAGAACCTGGAAAAGCCGCGAAATATGAGCCGATTCCCTTAACACAAGGCCGCGGGTTAACACGAAAAGAATTCGCATCCATCGAAGATGCTGTTAGTTGGTTGGCAGAAAATCCGGAAGTTTACGTGGAAGTTACCATTCAAACAGATACGTTTTTGGATGGAACAGCGCGCAAACAGCTTTCGCAAGCGCAAAATTATATCGTGGATGTAATTCCAAAAATCCGACTGAAAGAAGGAGAAACGGAGGGAATTGACCCATTTGAAATTGACGATTCCAGAGATATGAATGCCTTATTCGTTGAATTTTTTAACTATAAAAACGGGAACGAAGCACCGCCCGAAGCACTTTTGCAATTGTTCAAGGAAGTAATCAGTCAAAATTCGGAAATATGATACCTATAGAATTAAAAATCAAAGGATTATATTCCTATGTAGACGAGCAAGTAATTGACTTTTCAAAATTACTGGAAGCAGGATTGTTCGGGATTTTCGGGAAAGTAGGAAGCGGAAAATCATCTATTTTAGAAGCAATGGCTTTGGCTATTTATGGAAAAACCGAGCGTTTTTTGATTACAGGCGACAACCGCTATTACAACATGTTGAATTTGAAAGCATCGGAAGCAACGATTCACTTTAAATTCAGTGCCGGAGCGGAAAACACAAGCTATGTGGCACAGCTAAAATTAACGCGAAATAGAAACAATTTTGAGGAAGTTAAACTTGCCAACCACGATTTCTACCGCGATGAAGCAGGTGTTTTAGTTCCGATTACAAAAATTGAGATGGAAGATGCCGTTGGAATTTCCTACGAAAATTTTAAACGAACCATCATTATTCCGCAAGGACAATTCAAAGAATTTTTGGAATTAGGACCTGCAGAACGCACAAAAATGCTGAAAGAACTTTTTGGTTTACAGCGCTTTGATCTTTCCGCAAAAG
>CAIYXD010000420.1 GCA_903930085.1 uncultured Flavobacteriia bacterium | reverse complement strand
TTCCACATTTTGTTGCAATAAGTACTTTTTTAATTCTCTCTTGTATTTACTTTTCTCCTATTTTCAATGATTACATTTTGAAGCAAAGTGATATTCAACAATATAGGGGAATGGAAAAAGAAATAGTGGATTATCGACTTATAAACGAAGCGGAACCATTATGGACAAACTCAATGTTTGGTGGAATGCCCGCATATCAAATTTCTGTCAAGCATCCAAATAATTACATTAGTTATGTAGATCAATTTTTAAAGCTTGGTTTACCTAAACCAATCGGATTACTTTTTATGGCAATGCTAGGATTTTATATTTTCGCTTTATGTCTTAGAATTAATCCCTGGCTAGGGATTTTGGGGGCACTTGCCTTTGGTTTTTCCACAATAAATATATTATATATTGGAGCAGGGCATATAACGAAGGTGAATTCTATTGCATTTATAGCTCCTACTTTAGGAGGATTAATACTAGCTTTTCGTGGGAAATGGTTAGTCGGAAGTGCAGTCTTTTCTCTCTTTTTCGCTTTAAATTTATCAGCAAATCATTTGCAGATGACCTATTATTTGGTACTTCTATTATTGGTGGTTTCTATAAGTGAAACCATTCGCTTGATAATAGAAAAACAATACACATCCCTTGTTAAAATAATAGGTTGCCTAGCTATTGCTGCAATTTTAGCTCCTTTGCCTTCGATAGGCAATTTATTGACAACACTTGAATATAGTAAACACACAACACGAGGAGCTACTGATTTAACCATTAAACCAAAGAATAGTGAAAAGGAAAACGTTAATCAAAATGGTTTAGAAAAAAGTTATATTCTTGAATACAATTATGGAAGTGGAGAATTATTATCATTAATTGCTCCAAACGCAAAAGGAGAAAAAGGAGAGTATATTGGCAATGACGATGAACTTATGTCCAAAATAAGTTCTAATTATCCACAACAAATCAGCCAACAAATTGCTCAAATGAACCGCTATTGGGGCGGACAAAGAATAAGCGGAGGCGCATTTTATTTTGGTGTTATAATGGTAGTTTTCTTTCTTTTCGGACTTGTTTTTATAAAAGATTCCTTGAAGTGGCCATTTCTTGTGCTTTCCATTCTAGCACTTATGTTATCAATGAATAATCCTGGAGGAATAAATGACTTCTTCATAAATAAAATTCCGCTTTACAATAAATTTAGAGATTCCAAAATGATACTTGTTCTGATTCAAGTTATGGTTCCCATAGTAGGCGTTATGTTTCTTGATAAATTATTTAAAAAAGAAGGCTTGATTGGGAATAAAAAGACCTGGTTAATTGGAAGTGGTATTTTAACTTTCATAGCAATAATTCTTTATTTTGCACCCTCCATTTCAGGCTCATTCTTAAGTAATGACGAAATACAACAATTTTCAAAAGCTATTAATTCTGCCAAAGAGACAGAACAGATTAAATTTTTTAACGAGTTGAAAAACACTTTGATTGAAGTAAGGATAGATATTTATAAAAGTGATATTGGTAGGGCAATTTTCCTTATTATTTTAGGATGTAGTTTTATTTTGATTGCAGTTTACTCGAAAATTTCAACTATGTTACTAACTATTATTGGAATTTTTATCGTGACGTTAGACAATATGTCTATTGCAAAACGCTACCTTAATAATGAAAATCTAGATGGGAAAAATGTTAGTTGGCAAGATATTACGAAAGGTTCGATACCATATCTTCCGGAAACAGCTGACAATAGCATCCTGAATGCAGAAAAAACGGCAATCGTCTCTTTTGATTCAAAAGTAAATCAGTTGGCAACTAAGATGGAGACAGCTCCTAACTATGCTGGTATGAGCAATAGTATAAGACAAAAAATGGCGGAATTTGGTGTTCTATCTTTGAACTCAGATTATAGAGTATTGTCGGCCGCAAATACATTCAATGAAACCAATACAAGTTATTTTCACAAAAGTATAGGAGGATACCATGGAGCAAAGTTGAAATCTTATCAAGAAATGATTGATTTTCATATTGGAAACGAAATTCAGTCGATAAATGAAGAAATCAACGCTGCAAAAAATATTAAATTAAGAATGTACGCATCTCAATTGAATATTACGCAAGACCAAGCGCAAGCAGTCTTTGATACGATAAAAGTTGAAGAATTAGCTTTAACGGACAAAACACCAGTTCTGAATATGATGAACACGAAATATATACTTTTGAATAAATCCATGGATGCAATAAAAAACACAAATGCAAATGGAGCTGCATGGTTCGTGAATAAAATAAAAAAGGTTAAATCATCGAACGATGAGATGCTTGCAATCTACAATTTGGATTCAAAAAATACCGCGCTTGTTAACGTATCGAAGTTTAAAAAGGAAGCAAATTCTATTAAGGAGAATTATGACATTGATTCTTCTGCAGCTATTGTTCTTACTAAATATGGTACCAATGTTTTAAATTACACTTCCACTTCAAAACAAGAATTACCTGCTATTTTCAGTGAAATATATTATCCAGAAGGTTGGAATTGCTATATTGATGGGAAAGATTCCCCAAGTTTCCGCGCAAATTACATTCTACGTGGAGCAATAATTCCGGCAGGCAAACACAATATTCAATGGAAATTTGAGCCGAAGACTTTCATTTTAGGGGGGAAAGTAGCGCTTTTCGGATCGATTTCACTACTACTTTCGAGCTTTTTAATATTTGGTCTTGCACTCTCCAAAAGCTGGAAAGACAAAGAATAGAATAAGAAAATGCAAAATTAAAAACATTAAAGAGGATTTTATTGAAAGTCCTCTTTTTTTATGCGGTCACCAATTGTAAAATCTTTTAGTGCTTTTTTCCCTAAGAGTTCATAATAATATTTTGGATGTAAACTGTATCCTGGACGAACAGAACGTATAGATGTTTCGTCCAGAATGTCACCTTTTTTAACATCCTTTGAAATATACAAGGATCTTGAAAACACTTTTCCTGCTAATTGTTTTTCTGTTAACTCGTACGATTCAATGCCAATAGCAGATTCTGCTTGTCTGACTGCAATAACCATTTCCTTAAATTCAGATTCATTCATTGAAAAACTAGCATCTGGTCCGCCAACTGAACGATCAAGAATAAAATGTTTTTCAATAATCTTAGCACCAAAACAGACAGAAACGATTGGTACAATTGATCCCAACGTGTGATCTGACAATCCAGTTACGACATTAAAATCCTCTGCTAATTTTTGAACCATACGCATGTTTGCTTCATCAATTGGCGCAGGATAACTTGAAGTGCACTTTAGTAATGCGATTTGATTATTACCTGCATCTCGACATGTTTTAACAGCCAATGCGATGTCTTCGTATTCAGCTATTCCAGTTGAGATGATTATGGGTTTTCCTTTTGACGCAGTATACTGAATTAATGGAATATCAGTTATTTCAAATGATGCAATCTTATAGGCAGGAACATCCAATGTTTCCAAAAAATCAACAGCAGTAAAATCAAAAGGAGAAGAAAAGCAAATGAGTCCAACTCTTTTAGCTTCATCAAAAATTTCTTTATGCCATTCCCAAGGTGTATAGGCTTCTTGATATAATGCATGCAAATATTTTCCTTCCCAAATAGTGCCTTGAATTTTGAAATCTTCTTTTATTGATTTCAGCGTTATAGTATCAGCAGTATAGGTTTGTAGCTTAATTGCATCAGCACCTGCTCGTTTAGCAGCTCTAACCGTTTCCAACGCTGTATTTAAACTACCGTTATGATTCGCTGAAAGTTCCGCAATGATGAAAGAAGAACTTTTTTTGTCCAAATTCAAATTACCAATTTTAAACATGTATAGGTGTGTTTTTTTTGAAAAGATACATATTTGATTCGTTTTCCGCAGTAAAACCAAAGCGTTCAAATAATTTAATCGAAGCTATATTTTCTTTTAAGACATAACCTTGAACACATTGAATTTGTTCAAATAAAACAACTTTTTCAAACTCCTCCAAACCCTTTTTTAACAGGATTTTC
Organism: uncultured Flavobacteriia bacterium; assembly: GCA_903930085.1. GTDB lineage: Bacteria > Bacteroidota > Bacteroidia > Flavobacteriales_D > Crocinitomicaceae > M0103. The sequence continues at coordinate 10,037 of CAIYXD010000420.1, read as the reverse complement.
CCTATTCCCTCTCCATAATGATCGGGGGATACAAGAAAACTAATTGTTGCAATTTTATTATTGATATCAAAACGAATACTACCAAAAGTAAAAGTATTTTTTATTAAAATGTAATAATAGCAATTAGATGCTTTTACTTTTTCGATAAACCACTTTAGGTGATTATCAAAAGGTATAAAATCTTGACTAAATGAATACTTTCGTGTTGCAGCGTTATTTGCCCAATCATAAGTAATTTCAGAATCTGCATCAGTTACTTTTCGTAAAGAATAATTCGCTTCATTTTGAATAGATTGAATCAAGTTTAATACTCTTTGAGATGAATACCCATCAATTAAAGTTGCTTTATTTTCACTTTTCAACAATGTTTCTAATCCAACACTAATACTTTCAAATGATAAGTTTTTTGCATCTATAAATGTATTTAGTTTTAGATGCTCACGATAAACATATTGCTGATTTTCGATATAATAACCGCTCAGTATTTTCATCTTTGCAGCGAGACATTCAAGGAGAATACCACTCGTTGGAACTATTCCAAATTCCATTTTACGCATTAAAGTAGCCATTTCAAATTCATTCAAATCGCTGTGGATGTGAAAATTTTCAGAAGTACTATTGAATCCTATGTTGTGCAAGTATCCTTTTCCCAGAACGACATGAATTTCATCAAATTTCTTGGAATCTAGGACCGCTTTTACAGCTAAAGAAGTTTTGTTTAATGGATCTGAACCTCCAAAGCAAATGAATATACTTCCTTTAATTTTGGTAAATGAGGTTTCTGAAGCCATCAATTGAAATGATTTTCTCAACAAGGCATAATCTAAACCCAAAAAATATTGTGTAGATAAAAGTCCTTTATAATTTGTGAAATCAAAACCAGGAGTTGGATTAATAACTGCATCCGCATGAACATAAAATTCAGCTAAGTCATCAATAAAAATGACTTTGGCAATCTTTCGTTTTAGTTCAGCAAGGTAATCTGTATCAAAATGGTAACCATCGATAATGACAATGTCATTTTCTAAAACATGGTTAAAAAAGTCTTCAGAGTGTGTTATTTTTTGAAATTCAAATGGCAATTTACACAAATCAACTAAGCTATCATTTATAGCATAAGTAGAATAAAAAGTTGGAATTACATCCTTAAGTGAATTGATCAAAGCCGAACAGCGTGTCAAATGACCATAGCCGATTTCACTTGATGCATCAACTCGAATGAGAATTCTTTGCTTCATTGATGAAGAATTGTATATTTTACTTCAGCAATTTTCCAATCTTCAAGTGTATCAATATCTTGAACTTTTAATTCAGCTAATTCATAGCCACCAATCGTTCCAATCCACAATGATTTAGAATTTTTAAATTTTGCAACATTGAAAAAATACATTGCTCCAGCATCATGGTAGTTTTTCGGCAAATCTTGTGAGCGCTGATTAATCAGTTCTGGTTGGTTTAAAAGGACTAAATTATCTGATGAAAGCTGAAAAGATCGTTGAATTGGAAATCCGAAAGCAACACAAGAAATCAATGTGTCATAGGAATGAATTACATATTTGTCGTTTGCACTTTTCAAATCTATTGCTTCAATTAATGGACTTGTTGGATAAAGGCAGCATACATGTTCAACTATAATATTGTCTTTTTCCAGTTGATGAATCACTTCAAGCAATACAGCTGAGGTTGTTGCGAAATCATCAGAATTTTCAGCTGATCGTAAAAAAGGCACTTCTGCACCAAATTGTCTTGCAATTTTAGCAATTTCTTCATTGTCCGTTGAGACAATTACTTTTGAAAAAATCCCACTTGCTACGGCTGCTTCAATAGCATAAGCAATGATAGGTTTTCCGTGAAAAAGTTTGATGTTTTTATTCGGAATACGCTTACTTCCGCCGCGAGCTGGGATGATTGCAACTAACATTAATCATTCGTTTTTTCTAATAAAAACCAAGTAATATCATCTTGAGGAAAAACTGGGTCATTCCGATAGGTAAATCCGTAATCAACTAAGATCAAATCTGGATATTTATTTAGCATCTCTCCGGCAAAATCTCTTTTAAAAAGACGATCATTGTTTCCTCTGTAAGGAATCATTACTGGAGAAGGATTGTAATATTCAGCAATTAGGATGTACTTGTGTGAAGAAGCATAAAGTTTTTGGTAGACTAAATCTAATTGATTGGGATTAATGTGTATTAAAACTCCTTTTATAAAAGCTAAATCATACGTATTGATTGGCGAAAAATCGAAAATACTGCAATTAAATACATTTTCTTTACCAATGAGATTTGATAATTGTGATGCCGCAAGTTTGTTAATTTCAATTCCAGAAAATACTTTTCTAGGAAATAGCAGCGATAATGCTTTTAAGTTCATCCCTATATTAGCTCCAAATTCAATTACATTTGACACTGGTTGTATTTTAGCAAGAGCTTTACTAAAAAAGTTAAGGTTTGAAGCTAATAACTCATCACTTTTGTTGCGATCAATATATTCATTTCCAAATGAACCTGCCCAAAATGATTCCTGTTCGGTAATATAGTTTTCTGTCATATTAAATAATAGTTAATTATTTTTTCAATCACAAAGGATTGCTCATTATCGCTCATTGATGGAAACATTGGAATGCTAATGCAGCGAGAGTAATAGGTTTCAGCATTTGGAAAATCTCCTTCTTTCCATCCTTGGTGCTTATAAAAAGGCATCAAATGAACAGGAATGTAGTGAATTTGAGCAAAAATCTGTTCAGACCTTAAAAAATCATATAAACCTCTTCTGTCAACGACTTCTAAAACATATAGATGATAAGCATGGCCTTCAATGATTCCTGAAGAATGAATAACACCCTTGCAATCAGAAAGCTCTTTTGAATAACGAAGTGCAATTTGTCTCCTTCGCTCAAGATTTTTATCCGCTCTCAATAATTGTGAACTCCCCAAAGCTGCTTGGAAATCTGTTATTCGGTAATTATAACCCAAGGATTGCATTTCCATGTACCAAAGCGGATAATCTAAACCATCCAAATTCGAATTACCATTCGCGAATGCAATACTGTTTTCGAATTTCAATGGGTTTCGAGTGATTCCATGGGTACGCAATTCCATCAATTTTTGGTAGAGATTTTCGTTATTCGTTGTTATCATACCGCCCTCGCCTGTTGCAATATGTTTTACAGGGTGGAATGAAAAAATGGATGCGTCAGCAAAGTTACCATTGCCCGCCTTTTGATTTTCGCCAGCTGAATCAATAAAAAATCCACCTGGAGAATGGCATGAATCTTCAAGAATCCATAAACCGTGTTGATTTGCGAGTTTTTTGAATTCATCCAATTGTACAACTCTGCCAGCAAAATCAACAGGAATAATTCCAACTATTTTTTTGTCTGTATTACTTTCTAAAACTGATTTTACAGATTCAATATCCATTAAATAGGTTGTCGGGTCGATATCCGCAAAAAGAATATTTCCGCCACAATATTTTACACAATTTACCGATGCTGCAAAAGTTATAGGGGAGCAAATGACATATTCGTCTTCTTTGATGCCTAATGCTAATACAGATAAATGCAGAGCTGCTGTTCCGTTGCTTACTGCAATTGCAAAATTTGCGCCTACATATTCAGCAAATTCTTGTTCAAATTTTAGAATTCGTGGACCTTGCGTTAAAAATTCAGATTGCAGCGCTTCTATTACTGCTCGGATATCCTCTTCCGTTATCTCTTGTCTTCCGTAGGGAATTGCTTTCATACCTCAAATGTCGGATCAACATGTTCTTTAATCAATTTTCTTAAGCTCTCAATTGATTCCCATTTTTCATTGTTATTTGAATTATATGAAAATCCTTCAGGAACTTTTTTTGCTTTGAATACTTCTGCAAATTCATTAATATCCCAAGACGTTGTCTGGGGCAGAATTGCGTAGTATTTTCCCAAATCATATGTGAAAAATGAGTCTGACGAAGTTATCATTTCTTCATGAATTTTCTCGCCCGGACGAATTCCAATGACTGGTTTTTCGCAATCCGGACCAATTGCTTCAGCGACATCTAAAATGCGATAGGATGGGATTTTTGGAACGAAAATCTCACCTCCCCAAGCAGTTTCAAGAGCATGCATAACCATGTCAACTCCGCCTTGCAGAGAAATATTGAAACGAGTCATAGACTCAACTGTTATTGGCAAGATTCCATCCGTTCGTTTTCGTTTAAGAAAAAATGGTATCACAGATCCGTTTGATCCCATAACATTTCCATATCGCACAACCGAAAACTTAATGTTTTTCTTTCCACGAATATTATTCGCTGCTACAAATAATTTATCAGAAGTTAATTTGGTTGCACCATACAAATTAATAGGCGCGCAGGCTTTATCGGTTGAAAGTGCTACAACATTTTGAACATTTGATTTTAATGCAGCTTTGATTACATTTTCAGCTCCACCTACATTTGTTTTTACACATTCATCTGGATTATATTCTGCAATATGAACATGTTTCATTGCCGCAGCGTGAATTACATAATCAATATCAGTAAAGGCTCTTTCTAGGCGTTCTTGGTCGCGAACGTCTCCAATGAAATAGCGTATTTGCGGATAAATTTGATGTGGAAATTCTTGTTCCATCTCGAATTGCTTCTGTTCATCTCTTGAAAAAATGACAAGACGTTTAATTTCAGGGAAATGTGTTAAAATATGTTTTGTTAAGGCTTTACCTAATGATCCTGTTCCTCCTGTAATAATTATGGATTTATCTTTCAAACTAGTAATTTTATGTAAAAATAATAAATATCAGTTCTTAATTCAATTTTCGGCGTTCAAAGGCATCAATCATTGAAAATTCGCTTGCATTGTATATTGAAATTCCTCGTGAATCGGCAAATCGACGAATATCCCAATAACCTTTGAATGCTAAAAAGAATTTATTCAATATTTCAAAAAGTCTTCTAGGCCGGATAATATAATCATTCATTGCTTCAGGAACACTATCTTCCTCATCGTAAAAGTGTTTCTGGTGCACGAGTGCAATATTTTCTTCTGTCACAGATATCTCGCTAAGCCAAGAATGATCGGCACCCAGGAGGTAGATATTTTTATAACCTAAACCAATTAAATTCATAATTGCCGGAATCAACACATTATGAGGTCGAGGCATTCCAATTCCTTTTGAAAAACACCAATTACAAAACCCATCGAATCCTTCAATAGGTGTTGTATTAAAATAGCTAACTTCAATATACTTATTTTGCAAAAGTAAGTGTTTCAATCTTTGGCATTTTTTAAAAATGGCGGGAACAAATAAAATCATTCTCCATTTTGTTTTTTTAGAAAGATTATTAAAAAGAGAAATGTTGTTTTTAATATATATATCGGATAATTCATTATCCGACTTAAAAAACTGGGGTGCCAACAAGGTATAAAATACTGGTTTTATCTCCTCAAACAAAGGCGTGCAAGCCATTAAATTTAAACCAAGTGTTTTTTTTGAGCAAATCTCTGGTCTGTATTTTTCAATCGAAATACGCAAGGAAGGACCATTTCCAAGTATAACTACTGGTTCGTCTTGTTCCAATTTAGTTAGCTTACTTTTTCTTCCGTTAAATTTGGAAATAAAAAGAATGCGAATCAGAGATAGTAAAGTGTTTTGAAAGTTTTGAAAAAATCGCATCTTCTCAAATTTTATTTTTTATAAAAAAACCTACTAATACATTCCAGCGCACTAATAGTAAGTAATAAGCTTTAGAAAATTGCCCGGAAAATGAAAAAACAATTCCAATAATAAAAGCCGCGGCAAGTTTTAAATTGTATTCTATGAGTTTAATCAATCGTTCACTAAAATTTGCGTTCTTAAGTCGGATAGCCTCACTTTGTCCAATGATTTTAGATAAACGAACAACAAATCCTTTTTCCAATCTATAATCATCAATAAAATGATCAACTTTCAAAGTAGGAATATAAAGAATTTTTAATCCAGCTTTTTTCAATTTATCAAAAACAAATTTATCATCTCCTCTAGTATGTAAATCTTCATTAAATCCGCCATAATTCTCAAAAAACTCTTTACGGAATGCCATATTGCATCCTGCAGGATATTTTTTAGTGAAAAGTTTAACCTTATTACCAAGATCGACTTTCGATACAAGCCCATCTATATATTTGGAGAGCCAATTTGGTTCTTTCCCATGGTTGTAATATGGATTCACTTTGCCACCGAAGGAAATAATATCTGCATAACGCGTATCTTCAGCATACTGCTTAATAATTGTTACATATTCCGGAATTGCAAATCCATCATCGTCTATAAAACAAATAATATCGCCTGAAGCCGCTTCAATTCCCTTGTTTCGAGCAAATGATAAACCTGGTCTAGTCTCCAAAATATAAACAATTGAAAGCTGAGGGTTATTATTTATATATTCTTGGCAAATTTCTGCAGTATTATCCGAAGAATTATTGTTGACTAGAATAATTTCAAAATTAGAAGGATTCTCGGTTTGATTCTTTAAATGTTCCAAACATTTGGGCAAATATAATACCCGATTGAAGGTGCAAATAATAATTGAAATTTTCATTAATTTTAAATGAAGATTATTTTTCGAAATTAAACAAATATAATACTATTTTTTTTGAATCTACGGACAACTAAATTGGATTTACACAAATTCACTTTACGTTAAAATTAACTACTTTCACACTGAAAAAAGATTAAAATCAGAATTATAGTCGCGTAAAAATGGGGATTATTCAAAAAGATGCTTTTCGTACCATGCTTATTTCCTATATGGGAATAATCTTAGGCTATTTAAATAAGGGCTTACTTTTCCTCATTATATTGACCACCGAACAGATTGGCCTAGTCAATCTTGTAATTGCCGTTGGAATGCTTTTCGCTCAAATGGCCAATTTTGGATCGATTTTTACAATTTGGAAATTTATTCCCTTTTTTAAAAATGAGAAAAATCGACATAATGGTTTCTTTCCTTTTATTTTATTAGTCGTAATAGTTGGAATTTTATTATTTACAATTCTTGCTCTTATTTTTAGAACAGAAATTGAAAACTTGTATTTGGAGCGCGCAGCCCTTTTTTCCGAATACTATATTTGGATTCTTCCAATTGGAATTTCATATGTTCTGTTTATGGTTTTAGAAGCTTATCTGCGGAGTTTTTACAAAAATATTGTTTCTGTAATTGCATTAGAAATCGTATTGCGTATTGCTGTGTCTATTTCGCTCTTTCTCATTTGGTTTAATTGGATTTCATTCGACACATTCGTAATTGTAAATAGTTTAGCATACTTAATTCCTACGTTGATTCTTGTCGGATATTTATTTTTATTGAATGAATTTAACCTATCACTTTCCTCCGTTAATATCTCCAAAAAATTTCGCAAAATAATCTTTAAATTCTCCTCCTTTTATTACGTTAACACGCTTGGAATTGTGCTAGTTAGCTCCATGGATGTAATGATGGTCGCACAAATGATCGGATTGTCTTCAACTGGTGTTTTTTCGACTATTGTATTTCTGGCGAGTGCTTTACAGGTGCCATATAAATCACTCATTCGTATTGCATCACCACTTGTCTCAGACTATTGGAAACAGCGCGAATTCACTAAAATGACCGAGCTTTATAGAAAGGTTAGCTCTGTTTCACTTGTTATTGGATTTGGGATGTTCATCTTAATATGGGTAAATATTGATTTCTTTTTCACCTTCTTGAAACCTGAATTTAATTCTGGAATTTGGGTCTTTTTCTTTTTAATGATGGGACGTTTAGTAGATATGTATTTCGGATTGAACGGAGCAATTTTCACCACATCAAAAAAGTACAAATACGACATATACTTTACGTTGTTTTTGATTGTTGCAGTCTTTGTATTAAATTTAATCATGATTCCGATCTGGGGAATTACAGGCGCTGCAATATCTACCTCAATTGCAATGATAGTATACAATATTGGGCGAATAATCTTTGTATGGAAAGCTTATGAAATTCACCCTTTCCATAAAAATCAATTGGTAGTAATTGCGCTTGGAATTTGTGCGATTATAGCTGGAGAATTGACTTCAGAATTAATAGACAATAAATGGCTGCAGTTTATTTTTGAATCTGTTCTAGCTTTTATAATTTTCTTCCTTCCGATTTACCTATTTTCGTTAGAACCTGAACTTAAAAACTACGTTCAAAAAGGCAGTGATTTTCTTTTGAAAAAAGTTAAAAATTCAACGAAGAAATAAACACAAATTTAACCGCTATGCTTTGTTAAATTCCATAAAAATGAATAGCCTTTAATCACAAAGCGCCTTCACTTGTTCGATTGCTTTCTCCAAACCTGCTGGATTTTTCCCACCCGCAGTTGCGAAAAATGGCTGACCGCCACCGCCACCGCCAATGTGTTTGGAAGCTTCCCGAATTAAATTCCCTGCATGAATTCCTTTACTAGCGATTACGGCATCTGAAGCAATAATACTAATCGTACAATTATCTCCTTCGTTGCCACCAAGAACACCAAAAAAGTCAGAAACTTCGCCCTTCAATTGAAAGAGAATATCTTTAATCGATCCGCCATCCAACGCAACAATTTCTCCTAAGAAATTAATTCCGCCAATAGAAATGATTTTATTTTTTAATTCTGCCTTGACACCAATCGCTCGTTCTTTTTGTAACTGCTCGATTTCTTTTGTTAATTGGTTATTTCGAGCTAACATATCATTAACCGCCTTGACAGCATCTTTCGGATTTTTTAAAAGCTGCGAAATCGTATCTAAGGTTTCTGCTTTCTCTTTAAAATAGTGTTCGGCTGCAGACGATGTAATTGCTTCAATTCTTCTAATTCCAGCGGCAACAGCAGTTTCCATTGTGACTTTAAACAAACCAATTTTTCCAGTCGAAGCGACATGCGTTCCACCGCATAATTCAACAGAATCACCAAATTTTACGACGCGCACGCTATCACCATATTTTTCGCCAAAAAGCGCCATCGCTCCCAATTCTTTCGCTGCTTCAATCGGAACATTTCTACGTTCGTCCAAGTCAAGATTTTGATGAATTGCCGCCGTAACCATTGCTTCAACTTCCGCTAATTGTTCCTCTGTAACTTTTGAGAAATGCGAGAAATCGAAACGCAAATATTCTGGATTAACCAACGATCCTTTTTGTTCTACGTGCGTTCCTAAAACGGTTCGTAAAGCATGGTGCAATAAGTGTGTTGCGGAATGGTTACTTGCCGAAGCGATACGTTTAGAACTATTTACAATTGCCGTGAAATTACCGTGAATATCACTCGGAATTTTTTCGGATAAATGAATGATCAGGTTATTTTCTTTCTTCGTATCAAAGATGGTAATGATTTCACCATTTGCTTCTATCGTTCCAGAATCTCCAACCTGTCCACCACCTTCAGGATAGAATGGCGTTTGATTGAAAACTAACTGGTAAAACTTTTTTTGTTTTTGGCTTACTTTTCGATATTTGATAAGTTCAACATTTGAAATTAAGGTGTCGTAACCAATAAATTCAACTATTCCGTCTTTTTGAACCTGCACCCAATCGTCCGTTTCAATTGCCGTTGCTGCCCGAGAACGGTCTTTTTGTTTTTGAAGTTCCGAATTGAACGCTTCTTCGTCAATGGATAGGTCGTTTTCACGAGCGATTAAGGACGTTAAATCGACAGGAAATCCAAACGTATCAAATAGCTCAAAAACTTCCTTACCATCAATTACATCGTTATCCGCATCTTTGGTAACCTTAATAATTGCATCGATTCGCTTCAACCCTTGTTCTAAGGTTCTGAAAAAACTAATTTCTTCTTCGCGAATCACTTTTTGAATCAATTCCTGCTGATTTTTCAATTCCACAAATGAATCGCCCATAGTTTGGCTTAAAACAACTGCCAAATCACACAGAAAAGGTTTTTTGAGTCCAAGCGTTTGGTAACCATTTCGAACTGCTCTTCTGAGAATTCTACGAATTACATATCCCGCGCCGGTATTTGATGGTAATTGTCCATCTGCAATAGAAAAAGCAATTGCACGAATATGATC
>CAIYXD010000419.1 GCA_903930085.1 uncultured Flavobacteriia bacterium | reverse complement strand
TTCCATTGTTCTCGGATTTCTCTACTTTCGTTATATGCAAAATTTCGAAGTAATTAATCCCACTCGTATCGTTTTTGGGAAAGACCAATTAGGGCGTCTGCCAGAACTTATTCATACATTTTCTGAGAAAAAAAGAATTCTACTAGCTTTTGGGGGTGGCAGTATTAAATCAACGGGTTTATTAAATAAAATTTTAAGCCATTTAACCGATTTTGAAGTAATTCAGTTTGGTGGTATTGAAGCAAACCCCCAATTTACAACCTTAATGAAAGGAGTACAACTTGCACAACAAAATGAAGTGGATTTTATTTTGGCCGTTGGAGGTGGATCTGTTATAGATGGCGTAAAATTTATGACCGGTGCTTATTTTTATAAAGGCGATTCTTGGGATGTGCTTGTGCGCAAAGAATCTTGTGAATTCAAAGAAGCTTTGCCGTTTGGAACAGTTCTTACTTTACCTGCAACCGGATCAGAGGCAAACTCTGGTGCTGTAATTAGTCGAGAGGAATTAAAAGAAAAACGTGCCATGGGTGGACCGCTTTTCTTTCCAAAGTTTTCTTTTTGTGATCCTTCAGTCGTTGCGACTCTTCCAAAAAGTCAGATAGCCAATGGTATTGTTGATGCTTTCATGCACACACTAGAGCAGTACCTAACTTTTCCATCGGATAATTTATTGCAGGAAAGACAAGCAGAAGGAATTCTTCAAACATTGATTGAAATTGGTCCTGAAGTGATGGAACATCCTAACAATTATAAATTAGCTTCGAATTTAATGTGGTGTGCGACGCATGCCTTAAATGGAAATTTACGTTGTGGAGTTATTACGGATTGGACAACCCATATGATTGGCCATGAATTAACAGCAATTTATGGCATTGATCATGCACGAACACTTGCAATCATCGCTCCGCGTTTATATCAAAATCAATTTGAAAATAAAAAAGAAAAATTGGTGCAATATGGTAAACGAGTTTGGAATTTAGATGGTACTTCGCATGAAATCGCACAAGCCGCAATAGAACGGACAGAAGCGTTTTTCCATTCCTTGGGGATTCAAACAAAAATAGCAGATTATTCAGCGGACACCGATCACATCGCAGAAATTATTAAATCTCGGTTCATTGATCGAGGATGGCTTGCAATGGGCGAGCGACAAGCAATTACGCCGCAGGATGTAGAAGAAATTGTTTTAAATTCAATTTAGTGGGTTTAAGCGCTCCTTTCAAAGTCCGTTTTGAAGCAACCCAGCAATTGGTTGAGTTGTTGCAAAACACGATGCTTGGAACAAATGGCGCGAAGTACCGGCACCTAGATACATCTACTCGAATCATAGAGATAGATAATCCGCTCTTTTTATCCTTGGAACGAAACAATCGTACGATTGGAAATGTAACTTTTTGTAGAAGAGGCAAATTTTGGTACGTTCGGTATTTTGCATTTAGCACCTTTTTTCAAATTGGAGCGAAAAGAAGTCGAAACCTTAAAAGTGGAAGTTCTTTCTTAAAAAAAGAATTAAATAATTTTTTTAAAGAAGTTTTTTCAGGAAATTATTCGGAAGAAAACGTTCAGGCATTCTATGCGTATATTGATCCGCGCAACGACCGAAGCAAATGGATGAGCGAAAATTTCGGTTTTCAGAAAGTTGGGAGTCTAGCAACTCAAACGTATAGTAGGCTTTACCCAAAACCAACAGATCGTTTTGAAAAAACTACGAATTGGGAGGAGTTAAAAGCGTTTGTGCATGCTAACTATTCAAAGCATCAGTATTTTTTTGAAACGCATGCTTCGAAAGGCTCTTATTATGTTTTAAGAGACGATAAAGGAGCGATTATTGCCTGCGCAAAAACAACAAAAGCACATTGGGAAATAGAACGACTTCCTGGATATTTTGGGGGAGCTCTTACACGGATAATTCCTCTATTACCATTTTTAAAAAATATTATTCGTCCAAAAGAGCATACTTTTTTGGTTCCTGAAATTGTTTGCAGCTTAAATAATAACCCGGAATTAATTGATAGGCTTTTTAATGCACTGTTGGCGGCTGAAAGGTGTAATCTTTTAATCTGGTGGGTGGATCAAAAAGACCCGATTTATAAAGATGTAAAAACTAAAATATCGTGGGGAATTTTAC
>CAIYXD010000418.1 GCA_903930085.1 uncultured Flavobacteriia bacterium | reverse complement strand
TAATAGTTGCACACCAAACATCGTTGTCATTTGTCGCGTAGAATGGCGCATATCTGCATGTCCAATTTCGTGCCCCATCACACCAGCCAATTGATCTTCAGAATCCAAGAATTTTAATAATCCTGTGTAGACATATATATATCCGCCCGGCGTACAAAAAGCATTTAGGGTGCTGTCATCTTGAATGATGCGCAGTTGCCAAGAAAACTCATCTTTAAAATCGACTTTGCCAGAATTTAAAATTGTGTTACGAACTTTATATAAATAATGGTAAACTTCTTTGTATTTCGTAGAATCCAAAACTGGATATTCCCGTGAATTACTGTCGAGTTCAAAAGCAACTTTTGCACCAAGCTCTTTGTCTTGCTGAATCGTAAAAAAGTTAACGCCTTTCCCTTTATTTTTCTCGTTAACGATTCCACAAGATGAAAAGACACCCAAAAATAATGCGAGACTGGTAAGTATAAAAAAATAGTGTTTCATATCCTTTGAATGAAAAATTAGAAATTTACCCGATTGGGTATAAAAAATTAATAGAAAAGGTTATAAATAGTGCGAGACACCATCCTGCGATTAATTCAGTTGGGGTATGTTTTTTTAAGTACAATCGAGCAGAAATTGTAAGTCCGGAAGCTATAATTACGAGAATCAGGATCCAAAATTGGAATTCCATTTGCTCCATGGCGTATTCAAAAGTAAAACCGGTTAGAATTCCTGCGCCGCCAGCGTGGAGACTAATTTTTATCCAGCGGTTAATAAAAGTAAAAAATACGGTTACAAAAACACCGGAAAGTGGCAATGCGTAAACATATTTTGGCAAGATATTATCTTGTGCTTTGATTACAAAAAGGAAATAAAGCACCAAGCAATACGCTAGCATTAAAAACATAGGAATACTGCGTTCCCGTTGGTTTTCCATATCGATTGTAGTAATGATATTTCGCTTCTTAAGAATCAGAAAAGATAGACCAGGAGCAATTACACTGAAAATCAGAAAAAGGTAAAGTATTGCCGATTTTGCTGAATCATTTAGAAAAAACAAAGAATCTTCGTTGAATAAATAATCTTGGTTTGATGGCACGTACATTGCAATCAATAAGCCATAAACCGGCATAAACAGTGGTAAAAATACCCATGATAAAATTTCAGAAGCAATTTTCATAGTTCTTTTCGTAATCGTGCAACAGGAATGTTTAATTGTTCACGGTATTTTGCTACCGTTCGGCGTGCGATATTATACCCTTTTTCCTTCAATAGATCCATCAATTTCTCATCTGTCAAAGGTGTCTTTTTTTTCTCCGCTTCTATGGCTTCCGAAAGGATTTTTTTCACTTCTCTTGTGGAAACTTCTTCTCCAGAATCGGTTGAAAGAGATTCGGAAAAGAAATACTTCAAGGCAAAAATTCCATATCCAGTTTGCACATATTTACTGTTTGCCACACGAGAAATAGTAGAAATATCTAGACTAACGATTTCTGCAATATCCTTTAAGATCATTGGCCTTAAATTCGTTTCGTCGCCAGTTAGAAAATATTTCTTTTGGTAATTCATAATCGCATTCATGGTAAATAACAGCGTGTTTTGTCGTTGTTTAATAGCATCAATGAACCACTTTGCTCCATCCAATTTTTGTTTCACAAAAAGAACAGCGTCCTTATCTGATTTAGAGGTTTTTGCACCATCTGCATACGTTCTTAGCATTTGTTCGTATTCCCGACTCACTTTTAATTCCGGAGCATTGCGGCCATTGAGTGTCAGTTCGAGTCGTCCTTCAAATTCTGTAATCATAAAATCTGGAATAATCTGCTGGTGATTTTTGGAAGACTCTTTCATTGAACCACCTGGTTTTGGATTGAGCTTTAGGATTTCAGCAATCGCCTCTTTAAGATCCTGGTCTTCAATTTCCAGTTTTTTCAGAATTTTATCGTAGTGTTTTTTGGTGAATTCTTCGAAAAACTGTTCTAAAATTACTTTCGCAGTATAGCGTGTAATATCTCCATCCTGTTTGCGGTTAATTTGAATCAACAAACATTCCTGTAAGTCTCTCGCACCAACGCCAGCGGGATCTAATTCCTGAATCACGCTTAATACTTCTTCAATTTCCTTTTCGGTTGTTTGGATATTTGCCGAAAATGCCAAATCGTCAACCAATGCATCTATTTCCCGGTTCAAATAACCAGATTCATCCAAATTACCAATTAGCATATCCGCAATCATGAATTGGTGTTCATCCAAATAAAGCAGATGCAATTGTTCTGTTAATTTTTCTTGAAACGATTGTTCTCCAGATAATGGAATAACGCGTTCTTCATCATCCTTGCTCGTATTGTTTACTTTCGTTTTATAATCGGATCCTTCTTCGTCGATGTAATCAGAAATATCAAATTCCTTTTCATCGTTTTCGAAATCGTCTTCGTTGTCAAAATCATCCTCGTTGTCGAATTCGTCTTCTATTTCCTCTGCGCCTTCTTCTAGCGCAGGATTTTCTTCAATTTCCTGTTTAATCCGCTGGTCTAATTCCATGGTTGGAACCTGCAGCAACTTCATCAGCTGAATTTGCTGGGGAGAAAGACGTTGTTCTAATTTTTGTACAAGATATTGCTTCAGTGCCATATTAATAGTAATTCAAAAAAATCAAGCTTAAAAAAACGAACTTCCATTCTTCTAAAAATACAACTTTTTTGTTGAATGTTTGGTGTAAAATTAAAACTCAGCGTTTTGCGGGGTTCTTGGGAAAGGAATTACATCGCGTATATTCGTCATTCCAGTAACGAACATTACCATTCGTTCGAATCCGAGTCCAAATCCAGCGTGTGGCACAGAGCCAAATTTACGTGTATCCATGTACCACCACAATTCTTCCTCATCAATATGGAAATCCGCGCATTTTTTCTTGAGAATATCCATTCTTTCTTCCCGCTGGGATCCACCGACTATTTCTCCGATTCCAGGAAAAAGTACATCCATTGCCGCTACAGTTTTTCCGTCGTCATTTTGGCGCATGTAAAATGCCTTAATCTCTGCTGGATAATCCGTCAAAATTACTGGACATTTAAATTCCTTTTCCACCAAATAGCGTTCGTGTTCGCTTTGCAAATCAATTCCCCATGAAATATCGTATTGAAATTTCTTCTTCTTATAGTGATTGGAGTTTTTCAAAACCTCAATTGCTTCGGTATACGTCAAGCGCTTGAATTCATTGTTAACCACAAACTGTAAGCGTTCAATCAAGGATAATTCGTTGCGTTCATTTTGCGATTTTTGGGATTGTTCTTGGACTTCGCGATCGTTCAAAAATTTCAAATCATCCGCACAATTTTCCATCACATAGTTACAGATATACTTTAGAAAATCTTCCGTTAAATTCATGTTGTCCAACAAATCATTGAACGCAACTTCCGGTTCAATCATCCAAAATTCTGCAAGATGTCGTGAAGTATTCGAATT
>CAIYXD010000417.1 GCA_903930085.1 uncultured Flavobacteriia bacterium | reverse complement strand
CACAGCAACGGGCGTGAATTCTTCAAGCTGGGACTATATCTGGGACTTTGGAGATGGTCAAACAAGTAATTCCATGCAACCAAATCACCAATATAATACAAGTGGAACATTTTTGATTTCCGTGACGGTGACGGATCTAAATGGCTGCGTCACTAATATGGTGGAAGAATCTCAGGTAATTGTAAATCCTCGTGCTTCGGCAGAATTTAGTTCCTCTTCCCTTTCGGAAAGCACGTTGGATCCAACGTTTTATTTTTACAATTCTTCCTCGGATGCGTCCGAATTTACCTGGAATTTTGGGGATGGATTTAGCAGTGCGCTTGAAAATCCAAACCATACTTACGAGAATTTTGGAGCATTCATCGTGCAACTTATTGCAACGAATAGCTATAATTGTCCGGATTCCACGACCATTCAAATTGAAATTGAGCCATCCTATAACGTGTATGTCCCAAATTCATTTAGTCCGGAAGGAGATAAACACAACCCAACATTTTATGCGCAAGGGTATGGAATTTTAGACAAAGATTTCTCCTTACTTATTTTTGACCGGTGGGGAGAAATTGTTTTTGAATCGCACGACATTGCAGATGTTTGGGACGGAAGAACAAAAAAAGGCGAGCAAGCGCAAGATGGAACGTACACTTGGGTAATTTATTTTAGGGATTTAACCGAACAAAAATACCGCAAAGAAGGACATGTGAGCATTATAAAATAGTTTACTTAAAAAAGGATAGTCACTGTCCTTTTTTTATATTTAATTATATACCATGGTAAATAGTTTAACGGAATACACTATCTTTGTCAAAAAAACAGCTTTGAAGTTGAAACCTTCTTAAACTTTGAACAATAAAATAGTTTAATATGAAAACAATTTTCCATTCTGCAGTATCCAGAGGAAGCGCAAACCATGGTTGGCTAAACGCAAAGCATTCCTTTAGTTTTGCAAGTTGGTACAATCCAGATCGGGTTAACTTTGGAGCTTTACGCGTCCTAAATGATGACATTGTCGCTGCTGGAGGAGGTTTTGGAACACATCCGCACGACAACATGGAAATCATTACTATTCCTCTTTCTGGTTCTTTGAAACACAAGGACAGCATGGGAAACAGTTCGGTTGTTCAGACGGGAGAAATTCAAGTGATGAGCGCAGGAACGGGAATTCAACACAGTGAATTTAATCCAAGCAACCAAGAGGAACTTAAATTATTTCAAATTTGGATTTTTCCAAACAAACGGAATGTTACACCACGTTACGATCAATTTGTTATTAACTATGCGTTAGCGAAAAATAATTTTCTTCAATTGGTCAGTCCAAATAAATCGGATGAAGGAACGTGGGTGCATCAAAATGCTTGGATCCATTTGGCTCAAATCGAAGAAGGAAAGAAAATTTCACGGAAATTAAACCATCCCGGAAATGGCATTTATTTTATGGTAATCGATGGAACGTTTCAGATTGGTGAACATACTTTAGAACAAAAGGACGCATTGGGTGTTTGGGAAACAGACACCATTGAGATAATTGCCTTGCATACTGGAAGAATCCTAGCGATTGAAATACCAATGGAATTTGACTAAAAAATATAACCATACAATAAATAAAATGAGAACATTAGAAAAACTGAATTGGCGCTATGCAACAAAAAAATTCGATGCAACAAAAAAGATTTCAGACGCAGATTTAAACACATTACTAGAAGTAGTAAACCTTGCTCCATCTTCTTACGGTTTGCAGCCGTTGAAGGTTTTAGTAATTGAAAACAAAGAAATTCGCGAAAAACTTAAAGAGAAATCCTGGAATCAAGCGCAAGTAACAGATGCTTCACACTTGCTTGTACTTTGTTCTTATTTGAAGTTCGAGGAGAAACACATCAACGATCACATTGAAAATACTGCTTCCATAAGAGAAATGGATGCTGCGCTTTTAAAAGGATACGGTGATTTCATGAAAAATGCAATTGGAAATTTATCCGATGAACAGCAAAAAAACTGGAATAGCAAACAAACGTATATTGCACTTGGTCACTTGTTGGATGCATGTGCGGAAATGCGAATCGATTCTGTTCCGATGGAAGGATTTGATCCAGTTGGATACGATGAAATATTGCATTTAACCGCTCAAAATTTGCATGCGAGTTTGGTTTGTCCAATTGGGTATCGTTCGGAGGAAGACGCAACGCAGCACCAGAAAAAAGTAAGAAAAGACCTACAATCATTGGTTGAATTTATAAAATAAAAAAAACACCACGATTGCACTCTTGTAATCGTGGTGTTTACATTCACGTTGTTCTAGCTTCGTGTTTTTATCTTTTGAAGCGCTATTAATCTTGTTTTTGAGAATCCTTTTTTATATCAAACCAATCGATTTTTCTAGAGAAATACATGGTAACTCCGAGAATAATGAAAATCCCAATACTTCCGAAAATTAGTGCATAATCCTGCATTTGAATAATCACAAATATGAATGCGTATAATAGCGTTAGAATGGAGGAAGTCATTGCGCCAAGTTGCCAAGAATGCAAGATGGATTTGGCATAGAAGTAAATCATT
>CAIYXD010000416.1 GCA_903930085.1 uncultured Flavobacteriia bacterium | reverse complement strand
CAGATGTTACCGATTCAGATGGCGAAGATTCAGATAGTAAGAAAGTTGATTTAGAACCAGAAGAAAACGATACCGATCAGACTAAAATTGATGCTGTTCCTAAAAAGACGGATTCCGATAACAAAAATGAAACAAAAATTGAATTCCGAACAATTGTTTTATCCAATGTTCAATTTTACACCAATAGTTCAAAACTAATGCCTTCTTCTGAAGAAGACTTGGATAAGCTGAGTTTGTATTTATTGGAAAATATAAGCACAAAAGCACGAATTATTGGCTTTACCGATTCAAAAGGAGACGCTGAAGTAAATAAAAAATTATCTTTATCCAGAGCACAGAGTGTTTGCAATTACCTTGAAAATCAAGGTGTAAATCGTGCTAGGTTAAAGGCAATTGGTAAAGGAGAAGAAAATCCTAGAGCACCAAATGAAGATCCGGAAGGTCGCGCAATGAATAGAAGGGTGGAAATTGAACTTTATGGTAATCCAACATCTAAATAACCAGCAGATTGAAAGAGGAAATACTATATATACAAGGATCTGCGAAAGGTTATTTCTTGAGAGGGAAAGCGACAACGACTGGCAATTTATTCATTTCTGATTTACAGTATGAAACAATTGATGTTAGAAATACTGTAATTATTCCAGATACTGATTTAGATGAACACTGCGTTGGACTCTATTACAGATCCACACGGGATTCTGAGATACGGGTATTTATTTCCGAAACGGAATTTATTCAAGAAAAAGTTTCTGAATTAGTAATTCGAGATATTACAAAAGGAGAAAAAGTTACCGTTGGAGGAAGAGAATTACAAGAATTTACCGGAACAATTTTATTCGTTGTAAAAAAGGTGATTTTACCAGTTGCTGCTGCAGTTTCTAACACAACAACGACAGCTACGACAACGGCAGCAAAAACTGGCTTATCAAGTTTTTTTAAATTCAATTTATTCAATAAAAATGCAGGTGTTATCCCTCCTACTACCGAACTTTTTAAACCGTTCAATCCATTTTGGCAACCATTGGTTGGAGCAATTATTATAGGACTAATATTATTTTCTTTTTTAACTCAAATAAAAGGCATTGGATTCCTAAGTCTTTTATTCCCCGCTATTTTAGTATCTATTGTACTATTTGGTTTACTTTCTGAACGTTTTCCATGGTTCAAGTCAAACTTTGGTGTTTCCAAATATATTTTCAACTTCATTGGGTATCTTTTTTTAATCTACGCCTTAGATCGCTTGTTCAGACTTGGTTTTACCGTTCGAACAAATTATTTTCTAATTCTAGCACTTGGTTTAATCTTATTTTCCAGAAATGGTAAACTAGTAAGACTTATTGGTGTCGGTTTAATGCTTTTGTCCTTTTACCTATTTTTCAATCTGCTACAGCAAGAAAGCCAGTTAAGAGAAATGGATGACGACACGCCAGAATATGTCGATCAAGACGATTCCAACTGGGAATATACACCTGAAATTGATAGTAGTACACTGCGAACAGAAACAAATGATACTGTCCCAATTTCGTTCTTAAAACAACAACTGAACTGGAACGACAATAGTAATGCTTTTCACTCTGGAACGTTTAAAGTCCGCAGTGACTATTTTAATATCTCGCGTTTAAAGCGCAACAAACTAGAGGTTAATGCAACTGATGCCAAAAGCTATTATTCTATTATTTACCGCAATATCATTGCCCAAAACAATGCGTACTTGGATGAAATAACCAAAGAATACAAGCGAATTGGTAGAAAGAAAAATATGGGAAGAATGCAGTTTGCCGATATGGTTGTTTCCTCTATACAAAGCATTCCTTATTATCTCGTGCACGATTTAAGTCACCGGGAAGCCAATAGAGTTTATGGCGGTTTCATTTCTGAATACCACCGAACCGGAGGACCATGTTTGGATAAAATCAAATTTGGAGTGCAATCGCCAGCTGAATTCATGGGGAATTTCAAAGGAGATTGCGATACCAGAAGCGTATTGTTATACCATGTACTTTCAAAGTTAGGATACAATGTCGTGGTATTGGCTTCCGATGAATATTCGCATGCAATAATTGGACTATCCGGAAATTACCGCGGTGATTACTTAAAATACCAAGGTTTGAAATATTATGTTTGGGAAACAACTGCAAAAGGATTTACGCCAGGCAGTATTTCTGATGAATGCAGCAATATGCGCTATTGGTATGTTGCAATGGGTCCGAATACTAATTTATAAAAATAAAAACTATGAGTACAATTTTCAGTTCAGCAGCTTTTGAGTTATTATTATCCGTTTTAATCGGAATTATGACCGTTTTTTTAACGAAAATCGTAGTAATGAATTTCTACGTTAAAAAGACCGGAGAGATCGATCCATACAAAAATCTCTCTTTTCTCATCTTTTTAAGCGGAACAATCTTTTCTGTTTCCTACATCACATTTGGAATTATGGAACCCCTGACGGCAACATTTAAACTGATACAAACCGGTAACTATACCTTTGGAACGCTGGTAATGAAATATGCGCAGTATATCGGGATGTTTTTGTTATTAGGATATATTTTCAGTGCGGGAATTGTTTTCATTGCCTACAAGATGTTTGCTTTTCTTACTACGCAACTCGATGAATACACACAAATCAAGGAGAATAATGTTGGGATTGCAATTTTGATCAGCGTTTTAACCATTGTAACGGCAATGTTTACTAAAAATCCATTTATTATTTTTGTGGAATCCTTCATTCCGTATCCGGATGTTCCAAATATCATGTAATTATGAATCAATTATTCAAAACAGTAAACGCATCTGAGACCACCATTACCGAGTTAATGATTCCTGCTTACGCCAATTTTGGTGGAAAAGTACACGGTGGAATATTACTTTCTTTAATGGATAAAGTTGCCTACGTATGTGCTTCAAAACATTATGGTGGCTATTGTGTAACTGTTGCAGTGGAAGGAGTTG
>CAIYXD010000415.1 GCA_903930085.1 uncultured Flavobacteriia bacterium | reverse complement strand
TGGCGGGTTTTGGGCTTAATTTAAAGTTGGTTTTGTACTTGCAAAGTCAGTGTTTAACCGAAAGTTTAGGCTTTGTTAATCCGCCACATCGCCAGGTAGCCAAATATTAGGCTCAATAGCATACTAAACTCAAAATGACAGAAAAACTAAAAAATTTATATCATAGAGACCTAGCAGTAAAAATGATTACCGTAATAGTGATTGTTTTTTTATCAGTAGCAATAATGTTGCCGTTGATTAAAATTGCAGAGCAATTTGGAATAGATATCCGTGAGAATACTGGCCTTAACTTTGATGTTAGTTTCGGGAATGTCTTTTTCTTTTGCCTATTTGGAATATGTTCAATTGGGATCATTTGGTTAGCTCAAAAATATATCCATCAAAAAAAAATATCTGAATTAGGATTTGGTGGTAAAATTTGGAGAACAATTTTAGTTGGGTTTATTTTGGGCGCAATTTTAGTTTCTCTAAAATACATTGTTTTTATTTTAAGTGCTGAAAATGTTAAGTTTATTAAAGTAATTCCTGCGGATATTCCTATCTTGACTTATCTAGGATACTATTTTTACTTCTTGGTCGGATTCATTTTTTGGAATTCCTTTATTGAAGAATTAGGGACAAGAGCTTATCCTATTAAAAAACTAAAGAACTGCGTGAATCATCATGTAATATTTATTATCATGGGATTGATATTTAGTCTTGGGCACTTTGTACTTAACGATTTTAGTCTTGGATATTTTTTAAGTCTATTTATCTTTTCATATATTTTTTCACTTTTGTATTTCTATTCAAATTCAATTTGGTTGCCAGTTGGAATGCATAGTGGAGTTAATTGGGTGGGTTTTTCATTTTTTGGGACTAATTGGAAATTAGGCGCTATATACAATATTGAAATCTCGGGCGTTTCTAACTGGATTGTCGAATATTCAAACGTGATTATTCAATTGGTGTTCTTGTTATTTGTAGTTTATCTTAAACGGAAAGGATTCTTTGAAAAATACTTCCCAGAATCCAATCAAGATATAATATTAAAAAAAACTAAGCCTAACAAAATATAAGCGGCATTAAAACGACCGCTTATTTTTGATTGTTGTTCGATATATTACCAAAAAAAACGAAACAGAATGAAAAACAGAATTTTAACTTTTATATTTTGTGTCATTTCAACTTTGACATTTGCCCAAAAACCAACTTTTGAAATAAAATATTCGGAACAATTAGCCATTTTTGTGTTCATTCAAAACTTATCCGGAAACTATCCGGAAAATGTTTTTAAAACTGAATTTAACAAATCAATATACAATACAGAAAAATTTAAAAACTTAATCTCAAAATTTGATAAACTGTCAATCGATTATAGTTATGAATTTGAAGAGTTTCCAAATGGCTCAAAAATTCCAATGCAAACTAGAGATATTTTGAAAAAAAACTTAATTGAAACCGAAAACCTAAAAGATTTTAAACTTCGTTCAATAGGAATTGTTACAAACAAAACTTTGAACGAACTAACTGAAATAATAACAGCGTTCAAACCAATTTATAACGAACTAATTTATAACCCAAATAAAGAAAAGTTTGAACAACAAATTTTAGACATTTCAAAATATTCTATCGTGAACAAAATAGAAAACTATTTTGAAACAGGTTTGGTTTTTTATAATTCGAGTTGGGATAATTCAATTCCATTTAAAATCGCATTCTATCCATTACCAAATTCTCAAGGATTTACAGCTCAAGCATTCTACAACAATTTTATAAGTGCAATTCAAACAAACTTAAAAGATTATAAAGATTTATTTAGTGTTATGTTACACGAAATTTTTCACATTATTTATAACGAACAATCTCTTGAAGTTAAAACTGAAATTGATAAAAACTTCAAAGAAAACAAATCAAAATCAAGTAATTATGCCTACCAACTTTTGAACGAAGTTTTAGCAACTTCATTAGGAAATGGTTATGTATTTGAAAAACTTGACGGGAAAATTGATGCTGGAGAATGGTATAATCGAAAATATATTAATTTAATGGCGAAACAAATTTATCCATTAGTAAATGAGTATATCTCTCAAAGAAAACCAATTGACAAAAATTTTATTGATAATTACATCAAACAATATGAAGAGAATTTTCCTAATTGGATAAATGAACTTGATAACATAATGGCTTACAGATATGTAATTTCTGAAGATGAAAAGAATTTTGACATAATTGACCAAAAATATCCTTATCGTTCAAGTGCAAATTATGAAACTGAAATTACTGAAAGTTCAATTGAAAAAATGAAAAAAACATCGCTAACAAAATTGATCATTATTTCAAAAAATAACGAAGAAAAATTAAATCTTTTAAAGAAAGAATTTAAAGAACTTAACAATTGGAAATTCAATTCAGAAAATGAGTTCAATTATAAAATTCTTTTAGAAGACAAAAGTCAATTAATTATTATAAACCAAAAGAAATCGAAAGCCGAAATACTAATCAAAAAACTGGAAACAGAAACTAAATAAAAAATACATCACACAACAGCCGTTTCACGAAATTGCGGGGTTTGGGATTTATAAGAATTGGTAATTTTTGAAACTAAGTTTTGTCTATATTTGCAATCATAGTATTTGAAAATCAGCAACTTCGTGAAGCGGCGACACGTTAGCGGTCAGGCTATGACAACACAACCGACAGACAACGAAACAAAATAATAGATGAAGGAATTAATAATATTGACAATAATTTCAGGACTTGCTTTTTTGGTTTTTCTAGTGACACTCATTTTGGGTTTTACGAAAAAGAATAAGAAACTACAACTAACTGCCTTACTATTATTTTTTGCATTTATCGGTTTGACAGCTTGGACAGGATTTAAGTTTGTAAGTAAGACCTATAACAAAGTAGCAGAAACTTTAAGACCGAGAACAGGTGATGAAATTTATGACGCACTGTTTGACAAAAGACAAACGGACTGCATTAAGATTTTGAATTTCCAAGACCAAGTTGTTCCAAAAATTGACTATGCTATTTGGTTACACTTTGAAACTTGCCCAGATGAATTAAAACGAATTTTATCCAAACACGAGTTTACAAAAGAAAAACTTTCGACAGCAAAATGGGACGGAAAAATTCCTTATGGTGAGACATTAGACTGGTTTAATCCAACGACTTTGGGCGACACAATTATGGTTTACGAATATTCAACAAACGACAGTAAAAACATTCAAACAATTTGGACTAATTTAGACAGCACAAAAGTTTTTGTAAGAGACATATTTGACTAAAATGAATTTCGAAAACAGACAAAAAATTGACGCTGAAAAAGAAGCCCGAACCGCTAACAGCATCTACCCAAAAGGCGGGGTTTCGTGTTCCAAAGACAGTTTTGTAGTTAATCAAGCATTAGTTTTTCAAATCAAGTTTTGTGGTAAAAGTCCCGCCCTTCGGGCAGCTGCGAAACGTTAGCGGCAACTCGTGACAATCGACCAACAATTAAAATACTAAAATGAGTAACTTTAAAATAACTATTATACAGTTCACAATTTCTACTTTCCTTTTTGTCTTTTTGTCTTCTTGCAACGGACAAATTAAATCAGACAATTCAAATAATAAAGTGGAAAGGCATTCCGCAACGACTCAAACATCACAGCAGATTAACCAATATAATTCAACAACTTTAAAAACCATTGACAAGAACATACGTAGTATTTTTCAAGACAAAAATGGCAATTATTGGATTGGGACAAATGGGGCAGGTGTTTATCGTTACGACACAAAAACATTGACACAATTTACCGTGAAGGATGGACTTGCGGACAATCAAGTAATAAACATTCAAGAAGATGATTTGGGAAATATTTGGTTAGGGGCAGGTACATTCGACATTAGTAAATTTGATGGCAAAAAAATCATACCACTTACCAATAAAGTCAAAATAACTAACGGCACAGAAACCGACTGGAAATCAAAAAAAAACGATTTATGGTTTTTCGCTGGCGGTGGCGTGTTCAGGCACCGTAATCTTTCACTTGACTATTTACCATTTGACCCATCAAGTTCAAACGCACAAATGAACACCCCTTTTTCGCTTAGTCGTTATGGCGTCTATTGTATCCTCAAAGACAAGAAAGGAAATATCTGGTTTGGTACGCAAGCAGAAGGAGTATGCAGATATGATGGTAACAAACTAACTTGGTTTAAAGAAAAAGGATTGTCCGGACCTGCCGTTCTTAGTTTATTTGAAGACAGTAAGGGGAAAATTTGGTTTGGAAATAATGGTGCTGGATTATTCCAATATGACGGAAAGACTTTGACAAATTTCACAGAAGAAAAAGGACTTAATAATGCCGACTTTAGAGCATCTGGAAAAATAGGATTAGGAACTTTGGCTCGTATATATTCGATAAACGAAGACAATAATGGAAACATCTGGGTTGGAACTGTTGACGCTGGAGTTTGGAAATATGACGGAAACAACTTGACTAATTACACAACCAAAGACGGCCTAACTAGTAACGCAATAAATACAATTTTTAAAGACAAAAACGGAGAACTATGGTTTGGAACAGACGGCAATGGTATCTGCAAATTCAACGGAACGACATTTGCAGAATTTATTATAGAATAAATTAACAGTAAGACACAAAATGAGCAACCGCTAACAAGGGTTTTGCATCAGGCGGGCTGAAGTGCAAAATTCAACAGCAGTTTTTCAATTCAATTTTAGTAATAATATCGGCATTTGTGCTTCGGTTGCCTGCCCGAACGCAAAGCCCTAAAACGTTATAAGCCATTTTCACACTTATTATATGCAGAAAAAATCAGGACAACAAGAAAATTAATCTAAATTAAAAATATGAAAAACATCATCAGTATCATTTTCATTTTATTTACTTTTAAAAATGCGATTTCACAAACTCTTTCACCAATAGTTAAACAACATAATGGTTTTAATTATGAACGATTGAATCAGATTGATACCATATTAAAGAATTACGAAGATAAGAACTGGTTAGTTGGCACTGTTGTAATTATTGTCAAAGATAATCAAGTAGTCTATTACAAAGGAAGTGGATATTCAAATCTTTTGAATAAAAAACCTATGCAGAATGACGCTATTTTCAGAATCATGAGCCAAACCAAAGCAATTACAAGTTTGGGAATCATGCAATTGTTTGAGAGGGGGAAGCTAAGTCTTGACCAGAATATTTCTGACTTT
>CAIYXD010000414.1 GCA_903930085.1 uncultured Flavobacteriia bacterium | reverse complement strand
CGTTTACGAAAATTAGAAAAATGGGTGAGTTTAGATCAATTCTATGGCCACATTCAAGAACATCCAAAAATTGCGCTTGTTTTTCTAATTGCATGCCTTGGAGTTGCTGGGTTTCCAATCACTCCAACTTTTATCGGGGAAGATTTGATCTTTTCGCACGTGCATGAAAACCAAGTGCTTTTAGCAACATTTATTGCTTTGAGTTTAATTATCAATGGTCTGGCGGCGATTCGTATTTATGCGCGAATATTTCTCGGTCCGTCAAGTAAAAATACGATTGGCGCTGCAAAACGCTCCGCTTAATTTAAATTTAAAATTTTAAAAATATGAAAACAATATCGATAAAATCAGGCATTACGCATTTGAAAAATCATTGGAAAGACGACCTTTTATCTGGATTTAGTGTTTCCCTTATTGCACTGCCACTTTGTCTTGGAATTGCTATTGCATCGGGATTTCCACCAATTTCAGGGATTTTTGCCGCAATAGTTGGAGGAATTTTTGTTTCCCGAATAAATGGCTCTTTTTTAACAATCACAGGGCCTGCAGCTGGATTAATCGTGGTAAATCTTGGTGCAATCGAAAGTCTTGGTGGCGTTTGGACGGAATCTAATCCCGGCGGACTTCCTTATGCTCTCGCAGCTATTTTCATCGCTGGACTGATTATCTTTTTATTTGGATTGTTAAAAGTTGGAAAACTCGGCGATTTTTTTCCGTCTGCCGCGGTGCACGGTATGTTGGCTGCTATCGGAATTATCATTATCTTAAAGCAATTATTTCCTGCTTTGGGAACGAAAGCAACTGGAAAAGAATTGTATGAAGTGATGGCGCAAATTCCTGCCGCATTTAGAGCAATGGATTGGCATGAAGGATTAATTGCAGGGATAAGCCTACTTATTTTGTATGTCCATTCAAAAATTAAAAGTAAAGTAATAAAGAAAATCCCTGCGCCATTAATTGTGTTATTGGTAGCTGTTCCAACTGCAGAATTTTTTCACCTGCACGGAAATACCTTTGTCGATCTTCCGAATAATCTTTCTAAAAGCATTGTAGCGCCAGATTTCAGCAAGATTTTATCCAGTGTTTTCTGGACAGCAGTTCTGACAATTACCTTGGTTTCTGCCATTGAAAGTATTTTAAGTGCCTTGGCAGTTGATCAGTTGGATCCGAAAAAACGCAAAGCAAATTTAAACCAGGATCTGATAGGTATGGGAGCAGGAACTGCACTCTCAGGTGCAATTGGTGGTTTGCCGATGATTTCTGAAATTGTTCGGAGTTCCGCAAATATTGGCTACGGCGCGAAATCGCAATGGTCTAACTTTTTTCATGGTCTATTTTTACTAATTTTTATTCTTTCCCTACGACCTATCATAGAAATGATTCCACTTTCTGCACTTGCAGGAATGTTGATATTTACAGGTTTCCGCTTGGCTTCACCAAAAGAATTTAAACACATGTGGGAAATTGGGAAGTCTGAATTCATTGTTTTTGTAGTAACTTGTGTAACCGTTCTCGCAACGGATTTGTTACTTGGAATTGCAGTTGGAATCGTTTTGAACTTAATCATTTTAGTCGCTAAAGGACAAGCTCTTTCAAAGTTATTTTTCGTTTCTTCATCTGAAAAAGATGGCGTTGTGTTTTTGGAGGGTGCGCTTTCTTTTTCCAATTATCTTGGATTGAAAAAATTAATTAATGCGCAAAATGGAAAGGAAAAACAGGTTTTGGATTTCACCAAAGTGAACTATATTGACCACAACGTTATGCACCATCTGGAAGATTTGCGCAAAAATTTTGAACGTGAAGGAAAAGAATTAGAGTTGAAAGGAATAAGTGAACTTGTTCCGGCAAGTGAGTTTCCAACATCTGAAAGAAAAAGAGGCGGGAAATTTAAGGTTTCACTTTCTAACCGAGATCGTGTCCTTCAAAAATATGCCAACGAAAATGGATATGGATATAACCCAGGTTCAATTTTTGGATATGAATTTAGAAACTTTAAGTTACTTTCCAATTTAACAGTTGATCGCGCTCAAAACATCCTACTTGGGAAAAACTTTCAAGTTGCAGATGTGGAAGCCACAGAAAGATTGGATTTGAGCGGTGGAAAATTAAGTTTCACAGCTTTTATTATGCCTAAAACGGATAAACCGCTTTTCAGATTGGGAAACTTGAGTTTTTTCGATAGCATTCAAGAATTGTTTTCTAAAAAGGATATCCGATTTGATTCGCATCCCAATTTTTCGGATTATTACTTGTTAACAAGCGATATGGAAGCGGAAACTCGTAAATTATTTACAACAGATGTGCTAGATTATCTAGAAACCAATCGGGACTTTAAAATCGAAGTTAACGACCAGTTTGTTTTAATATTCAAGGAACAGAGACTTTTGAGCGTTGCTGAAATTGACGAATTAATCCATTTCAGTAAAGATCTTTTAGCGTTATTTGCTAAAAATTTAAAAGAATGATTCGGAAAATACTTTTTTCAGTTGGTGCAGTATTTTTTCAGTTTACTGTATTTTCTCAAAAGGAAATTTCCTCACAATCCCATGCTTGGGTGATGTATTCGGGAAACCATAAACTGACGGAACCCTGGGGAATTCATATGGAATACCAATGGCGAAGAAGTGATGTGTTTGAAAATTGGCAACAATCTCTCTTGCGCCTGGGCGTCGATTATTATACCAAGCAAAACACCCAAATAACACTTGGATATGGTTGGATTCGTTCTTTTCAATATGGTGAACAACCGATAATTCACACCAATAACGAACACCGAATTTGGGAGCAGTATATTATGAAAAACAAAATTGGAAGGGTAGAAATTCAACACCGCTATCGATTGGAACAGCGATTTATAGAAAATTGGACTAAAAATTCGGACGG
>CAIYXD010000413.1 GCA_903930085.1 uncultured Flavobacteriia bacterium | reverse complement strand
GGTTTAAACATTCAAACAATTTATGGTTGGAGAAAAAAGCAAAAAGGTTTTCAGCTTCAAAAAAATGCGCATGCGTGGAATGAATGGACAATTGGTGGCAATCGCTACTTGTATGATTTAGCGCTCGGTGAGAAGTGGGAGAAAGTCGATCCAGCGGTGATGATTCATTCCCATTTCCCTGAAAAAGAATCGGATCAATTGTTGGAAAAACCTTTGAGCTTGCAGGAATTTGAAATATTGCCAACATTAGAGCCTGTAAGCGCTGGAGCACGATTTGTTTCTTTTCTTCCAGCCAAACACACGCTTTTTGTTAAGGATAAAGTGGAAATAATCTTTGAGGAATCTGTTTCTATCTTGAAAGTAGAATTTGCGGTATTTGATGTGTTTATGGGAGAATTTAGTCCAGCAGTGACAATCACCTCTAAAATTTACACGGATATGAATTTCGGAAAGATGAAAGTTACAATTCCAGTTACTGCGCGTTCCGGACAATTAACCGTGAAAACAAGCGGAGGAATGCAATTGGTTTTTTTAGTGGAAAATACGGGACAGAATCAAACGGAAATTTCGGATTACTTAACTGATTTAGCAGCTGCAAACCGGCCAAAATACCTTGTCCAAGCAATCCAAGCTTTTTCAAATCCAACCAAAGAAAATAATGCTGCAGCTACGATTCAGGAAACGTGGTTGAAATCAGATGAACCATTTTTGCAGGATTTATCTGCTTACGATTTTCTTAGCGCTTCGATCATCTCTAATCCATTGATCCAGGAAGCTCGGAAATTTTATGGTGAAGAAGAAATTGAAGGCGCAAACCACAGTAAAGCCATCTTGCTTTTTTTTAAGGAAAGTGGAAACGCAAATATTACTTCGGATGAAGTTTCATGGTGCAGCGTTTTTATCAGTTATTGCGCAAAGAAAGCTGGATTGAGCTACACGAAAAAAGCTACTGCAAAATCTTGGTTGGATTACGGTCAAAAAATTCGAAATCCTGAACCAGGCGATTTAGTTGTTTTTTGGCGGGAAGATCCGGATTCTTGGAAAGGACACGTTGCCATTTTTTTGAGCATCGATTCTGAAAATAAAGAGATAATTTGCCTTGGCGGAAACCAGGATGGAAAAGTGTGCATCCGCCAATATTCAGAAGAATATGTTTTAGGTTTCAGAAGGTTAACAAAATAAAAAAGAGAAAACATGAAAAGGAAAGTCATCTGTATAGTGCTTATTTTAAGCCAAAATACTAGCAACGCACAAATCTATGAAAGAACTGGGAAAAATTTAGGCTTGTATTTTTCAGTGCAACCAATTGCTTCCTTTCAGGAGAAAACCCAAGCCTTGAATAAAAATGCATTTACCGCTGGAACAGGAATTGTGCACATGCTTGCACCTGGATTGTATCCTTCACTTGGTTATACTTTTACAAAGTACGAGCAAGCGCAGGTTTTTGGTAGGATGAATGAAATTTCACTTCGGAATTCCCATACGCTCGACGCAGGATTTTTGTTGGATAAGAAAATTGCAAAACTCTACAATGGAAGAATTAGAAGCATGTGCCATTATTTATCCCTTGGGTTTATTTTCGGGCCAGAATACCATTATATGCTTGGGAACCGAGAAATGAAAAATGAATCTTTTGGTGAAATTGGCGGGCAAATTGGACTATCGATTTACCACCATTCGTCTGCTATGAATAAGCGCTCGAAAGGTAAAACAAGACAATACGATGTGTTTTATCGAAAAGGATTTACACCTGTTTTTGCAACTTCCATTTCTGGTGTAAAGCAGGAGTTTTACCGCCAGGAAATTGGCATAAGAGTAAGACTAATTCGACACCAAGTGTACAATTTCCTGAAATAAAAAAAAACATCCCTTTTCACGTTCGAAAAGGGATGTTTAACTCTAAATTTTACTAAAATAGAAGCGTAAATTAGGCTGCTTTAACGTACAAATCTTTTAAACGCGCTTTTGCCCGTTGGAAATATACATTAACTTGGTTTTCTGGAATATCCAATAATTGCGACATTTCCTTTCCGTTTAAATTAAACATGAATTTACACAAGATTAGCTGTCTATCGCGCACATTCAAATGGTGCATTGCCCGCCGAATAATTTTAACTTCTGCTGCTGCAATTGCATGCGCATTTTCAGAAGAACTATAATCGGATGAAACAACGTCAAAACTCAATGGAACAATTTCCAATCGGTTTAATTTTCGAATGGCATCAAAACACACATTTTGTGTTAGCCGATACAACCAAGACTTGAAATTTCCTTTAGCGGAATCGTATTGGTCAATTTTTTCGATGGATTTCAAAATGGCATCCTGCGCCAAATCTTCGGCAAGGTGCAAATACCGTTTTGGGAGAGAACGCAATGCGACGGATTTGAAATACGTCAATTCTTGCGAAACAAGGAGAATGTTCGTTTTCATAGTGGGGAGATTAACAGTTCCCCGTTCAAACGCAGATTTTTTTGTTTTAGTGTGCAAGCAGATTGGAAAAATTCACCAAATAAGATACTACTTCCAGAAATACTAGACTAAAAGTTGCGTTTTCTATTTTATTCTAAAGATTTCTTCTAAAGAAATTTATACAATCTGGAAGTTGCAGGAATAAATTCTCTCAGCTGTTCAAATGGAACAAAAAATGTTGGCATTCCCGCAGCATACGGACCTATTTCATATTGTCCAAACATAAAGTTCAAACCCTTCTCGCCAACTATAAAATGATCTGGAAGAGGGAAGGATCCATTTCCAGGTGTGAAATCCCAACCGTCTTTTCCATTTTCCCGAATAAAGTTTCGCTCGGCAATTTTAGCCAATTTCTTCTCGAAATTTGCGTCGAATAGATCCTTTAATGCTACAATTTCACCTGTAGAAAGATCAAAAACCAGCGATTGTGAAGAACCCGATGGATGTGCTGCACCATAAAAATAGTCGGAACCATTAACGGTGATAGAAAATAATTCGCCATTCTTTGATTCAAAATCTACGGTGGAAGCGTTTGTATAAGCTTCGTAAATTTCAGAAGTTGTTTGGATCTCATCGACAAATGCCTGCGGAGAGATAGAACCCATTTTTTTTCCGGTTGTAGCCTTAAATATTGTTGCATTAATTCTTTTTGAAACTGCTTCATTCGGCATAGAAACAACCATTAATTTCAATTCCTTGCTTGCACAAAAATCACTTTCATATTCTTCCATCGCATCGAAACATTTTTCGGATGCATATTCTTTGTAGGACATTTTCAAATCGTAATTTGGATTCTGTTCGACATCCATTGCCGCTGTAGTGGAAGTATCTGATTTTTCACCATTCGTGGAATCGCTTGCTTCTCCTGTTTTATTTTTGTTTCCTGAACAAGCAAACAATTGCAGAAGAAGCGTCGAAATAAGTAGGAATTTTTTCATATTTAGATTGTTTTTAAGCTGGAATTAGATGCTTGAGATTTTCTTAAATATCAGTTGATCGTATCCTTGTAAATTTTACAAGAAATTGCACGATGGTCACTGAATGCCTCTTTTTGAATTACAAAATTGGAAGATTTAAGCTCTGGGGAGTGAAAAATATAATCGATTCTACCTGCTGGAACTTTACCAACATATGTCGTTCCAATACCAGAAGAACAATTTCTAAACGCATCAATTAACTTTTTATTAAACTGATTGTACGCATAAGACATTGGTGTATCGTTGAAATCTCCACAAACAATAGTTGGATAAGGAGAAGTTTCAATGTGCTCCGCAACTGTTCTTGCTTGATCCGCGCGTTTTGGATAGGCAATCAATAATTTATCCACTAGAAGTCGAATTGTAGATTTTTTTTCTGCAACTTGATTTGCACCATCTTCAAAAACGGAATAATCTTCTTGCTGGAGTCGAATAGATTGTAAATGAACATTGTACACGCGGAACGTGTCTTGGTTTTTCACAATGTCTACATATACGCAGTAGTTGAAATCATTGTTTCCCTGCGTTGAAAACATCACGTCGCCTTTAGCAATCATTGGATATTTAGATAAAATCGCGACACCAAAATTTTGTCTTCCCCGTAATTTGTGTGCGTACCGTTCGTGGTAATCTTTGATATTCAACAGTTTAATCAGCGTGTCTCGGGTGGAA
Source organism: uncultured Flavobacteriia bacterium (assembly GCA_903930085.1). Classification (GTDB taxonomy): domain Bacteria; phylum Bacteroidota; class Bacteroidia; order Flavobacteriales_D; family Crocinitomicaceae; genus M0103. Next base: position 403 of record CAIYXD010000413.1, on the reverse strand, counting down.
AAATTTGTTGGTTTATCTTGGTGGTAAAACTCCTGAAAACAAATAATATCCGGATTTTCCGTTTGAATGTAATTGAAAATAGCATTACGTTTTTCAAAACGCGAATCTGTGCTTGCAGTATATAAATCAAACAAACGGACGTTGTAACTCATTACATTTAAAACGCATTCTTCACTTGGAACACTTTCTTCATTTGAACCAAAAGCAACAATTCTAAAGTGTAATTTTCCGCCGATTAGTAGAACAAGCAAGGTGATAATCGCCCATTTGGATTTTGCGAATGTCCAGATGATTAAGAAAAATAGGGTGAAGATTAAAATAATGGGATACGCCAAGCCAAAAAATGGCAGTAAACGAAACGTATTAGGATGCACAAATGGCGTTAGGTAAGAAAGCAATAATC
>CAIYXD010000412.1 GCA_903930085.1 uncultured Flavobacteriia bacterium | reverse complement strand
TGTTAATACAGCCCACGATTTAGGAGTTCATTTATTCGACGAAAAAATTTGCGACGCATTTGTAGCGGAAGTGGATGAAAAAATTATCGGTTTTGCACTTTTTTACACCAATTATTCCACGTGGAAAGGAAAATGTTTGTATTTGGAAGATTTTTTTGTTTTACCTGAATTTAGAGGAGCTGGTATCGGTTCGCAGCTATTCGATGCGGTAGTTTCTCTTGCGAGGGAACGCGGTGTAAAACGCATGGATTGGCAAGTTTTGGATTGGAATACGCCCGCTTTGAATTTTTACGAGAAGAAAAAAGCACATTTAGATCCTGAATGGATAAACGGTCGATATTTCTTTTGATTCTGTTATTCGGATAATTTATTTCCTATTCTCCCCTAGAATTTAAACCATTTTCCTACAGATTTGTTTTTTTAGTAATAGTGATTCTTATGAAAAATATTCTTATTGCAGGAGGAACCGGTTTAGTTGGTTCTAAGTTAGTTTCTATTTTAAAGGAGAAAGGCCATACCGTTTCCGTTTTATCGCGTAATCCAAAAGGAGAAGGACAATTTTTTTGGAATTCTGCGGAAGGAAAGATAGACGAAAGTAGATTAAAGGAAATTCAAGTTCTAATTAATTTGAGTGGTGCTGGAATTGCCGATAAGCGCTGGTCAACTGCTAGAAAGAAAGAATTACACCAATCTCGTATTGGCACAAATACATTTCTATTTCAAAAGGCAAGTGAAATGCCAAATTTGGAACAGTTTATTACCTCGTCTGGAATAAATGCATACGGATTTGAAGATCCTGAAAAATGCTTTGTTGAAGACGATTCTTTTGGAAAAGATTATATCTCGCAATTGGTGAAAGATTGGGAAGAAAGTGCAGACCTTTTCCAAGGTACTTGTAAGGTAACAAAGATTAGAACTGCTGTGGTGCTGGCAAAAGAAGGTGGCGCCTTGCAGAAAATGTTACCACCAGTTAAATTTGGAATCGGTTCAGCTTTGGGAACTGGTGATCAAACCATGTGCTGGATCCATGCGGACGATTTGTCGCGTTTATTTGCACATGTAATAGAATTTCAATTGGATGGGGCTTACAATGCTTTAGCGGGAACTTGTAGCAATTTAGAATTCACAAAAAATCTTGCGAAAGTTTTGCAAAAGCCTTTTTGGTTTCCAGCAGTTCCAGCTTTTATGATGCGATTACTTTTTGGAGAAATGTCTATTATCTTGTTAAAAGGCTTGAAAGCTTCCAATGAAAAGATAAAATCAACCGGTTTTGAATTTCTTTTTGCAGATGTGAAAGCGGCACTTAAAACAGTTGTTTAAGTAATAATCGAACTCAGGTTATAAGAATCTGTTGCGTTTTAAAATTCGATCAATTGGAATATAAATATTTCCAAAAATCTCATGTTTACTTACGGAATCTAAACTAAATTCCACTTTTGTACCATTTTGTGTCCAAATACCAGAATTATCGCCATGGCTTTCTGTTTTTGGTGTAAATTGGCCACTATGGAAAATGAAATAATCGCCAGTATTTCTCATTTTAAGTTGCGGAGAATACAAGAACCGGTAAAGTCCATCTTCTTTGGTGAGGATCCCTTTTGATAAAAGTTGGTTAATTAATTTTCTGCCATTTTTATTTACTGAAAATAGCACCGAAAACCCCGGAATTTTGACTTCTTTTTCCTTTACAACTTCACTGATATTAAAGTCATCGTCCAAAACAGATTCAATATAGGTTTCTTTTACGAGTTGGTAACCGCCTAATCGCATGGAAAGATCTCCTTCCCAAGCTTCTAAAAATCCAACAGTTGGGAAACTAACTTTCTTTCCTATTTTCACCAGCCATTTATACAAAGGATCTTCTGGTGAATTGCGCAGTTTCGAAATGTCCAAGTGAACGTTCAGCATTTTATTTGTGAATTCGCCGGATTTTAGATTTAATCCTTCCTTTTTCATGGAAATATTCAAAGGATTTTTATTTCGAACGTATGCCAATAAACTAAAACTTACAGAGTCACTGTCATGGGCAAAAATTGCTGTTTCCACGCCATTTTCTTTTAATTTTCGCCAGTTCGAATAGAGGACTAATTTCTCATCCTTGAATTGTTTTTCCGTTAAAAATGACTTCCAAGCAGGTGAATAATCACCATATTTTGCTTGCGTCACACGGTTAAAGGCAGCATTGAAATTAGCACCTTTATAGATGAACAAATAATTATTACTGTAGGTCAGATACCCATTTTCTTTTTTGATTTGAAACACCTTTTGGTTGTTCATAAAGGTGTCTTTAATGTCGACAAACTTTCGCAATCGTTCAATTCCTTCTAAAATCTTTGAACTATCACTAACCTCAATGATAGCACCCCAATTTCCAGTCTCATTGGCGAATAGATATGCGGGATTTTGTAAATTTAACCCATACATTTTCCCTTGACTCAACAAGAACTCGTACGAAAAAAGATCTCGAAATGGCACTTTGTGGTAAAATAACATACCACTTGTTTCTCTTGCAACGTCTAGGATATAGGCGCGACCTAGAAAATCCGCTTCTGGTAATCTGTCCACAATTAAGGGCGCTTCGGTTTTTTTAAAAATATAGGGGCGTAAAACCAAAAACGCAGCTAAAGCAATTGCTAAAATAAAAATTAAGGAAATCTTTTTGAACATGTTTTGCGTGTTCTATTTGGAGATTACGTAAACACTGTTCAAAAGGTCTAACAAATATTTTCCGGAATTATCATATATTCCTTCGAAATTATAAACCAGTTTAAAGTTGGTTTTTTCTGCAGAGGTTTTCGAACTCGTCAACTCCATAGTGCCTGTTTTGCCGCGCATTGCGTCGATAATTGCATTTTGTTCCGCATTGAAAAAGTCGCGTGGAAACCGCTCAATTGCTTGCGCCCAATCAATCATCCCATAAACGAAACCACTTTTCTTAGACTTTTTGGAATCCTTTTTCGATAATGCTTCTTTACCGTATCCATTTGCGTGATTTATAGCCAAGTCTTCGTCATTTGTAAAAATGAAAAGTCCGTTTTTATTGATCATATACAATGGTGCTGATTCTAGAATGGCATTTTCGTAAACCCAATAATTTCCTTTGTTTTCAAAGCGAGAAGTAAGACGGGAAAGGTGTTTCAAGACCTTTTCAGGAATGTCTCCACGATCGGTTGTGAATCCAAGCGTAAAAATCGGCATATCTTCTTCGGCTTCCGTTTCTTCTTCTATGTAGTTAAACTCTTCATCATAGGTGAAGATTATTTTTTTGGTTTTAATTTTTTTAATCCCATTAAACGTTCCAAACAAACTTCCTTTATACGTTCCGAAGAGTGCATCCTTATTAATGAATTCGTTTAACAATTCAATTGTAAGGACATTTGCTGACATTTGTGCATTTCGCTCATCCGTCAAGATTGGCATTATTATTTTATATGCTTGTTCATATGCCTCACGCAAGTCGATGTTGTAGGTAAAATATGCTGTATTATCGTTGTGAATATATTTCAATATGTTTTTGTCAAACTTCGAGTCATTCATTTTTTCATAAATCGACCCTAATTCTTCCCCATAATGTGCTTCCATTAAAAACTCAACTGAATTTTCTTTCAACAGAAGATCTCCAAGTAAAACGTTTTCCGAATATAGATTTTTTAAATCGACATATAAGGATGGAAACATGGTTTGAAAATACCATAGACCTTTTGCTTTTTCTAAATTTCTAGAATTATCCAGGTAAAAAATTCCTTCAGAAGTGTGGGTCAATTGCTTTGCAAATCTAGGGTCAAAGTCTGAAAGGCTTATTTTTTTAACGAGTAATTCATCGCACAGCGTTTTCAAGAAGCCCATTTGCATTTGCACTTGCACACTATCGCGCAATTCGTAATAATTCTTTTGGTTTGGATCTTCCTCAGCATCTGGAAAATCATAATTGGAAACAGGCTTGTCTTCCTCTTCCATTTCTTCAAAAATTTCCTCCTCTAAAATTTCTTGGTATGTAGAATCGGCTTCACTTTCCTCCTCATAATCGTACATGGACCAAGGATCTTCATTTCCTCTTGCATACCAAATAGAATCCGTTACTTCATCCACTTTTTCCATGGTAGGCTCGACACGAATTAACAATGCAGAGTTTCCACGGATGATTAAATTGTTGAAGTAAGAGCTGTAAAATTCAACACCAGGGTAGGAGCTTTCAATCTTTTCAAAATCATCGAAAACTTGAAATAATTCTTCTTTGTTTTTGATTCCGAAGGTAAAGCCAGAAACTTCATATGCATCTCCGCGACCATAAAAAACGTTTAATTTTTGGTTGAAATCAATACCGGAATCTTTCAATGTTTTTCCAGAGGTTGAACCGTCAAATAATTCTTGTTGAACTTCTTCCATGAATTCGTAGCGCACCAAATCATCCATTGAAATTTTTTGTAACAAGGAAATATTGTTGATACTGAATACGGTTACCGCATCTTTTGGGATCAAATCTTCTGATTGCTGTGAAAAAACCAAGTTGCCCAAAACCAGGCAGAAAATTAAAGAGTATAATTTCATAGGAAAGCGTTCTATCACTATATTAAAATTAATTATAATACAAAATTACAAAAATAAAGTCTCTAATTTTTGATTGGGGAAAGATAGATTGTATTTTCCAAGATATTTGAATTTTGCGAAAGAGCGTAGGGATTGGTTCGAATCATAACCGCCAATTTGTTTTTAGATAAAGTAGCACTCGGGTTATCAAATTTTTCGACCATTCGTTCGAATCTAGAAATCGAAGTGTAATTTCCCGTTTTCAATAATTCAATGTCTTCCGGTTTTAATTCATTCACTCTTTTAGTCGTAATATCTGGAATAGAGCGCACTATTTTTGTGCCATCCCAACTCAACCAATTATGGTCCAATTCAGGCATGTTTTTTTCTTTGCTCAGCTCTTGAACAACTTCTTTAATTGCGGTTTGCAGAGCGCTGACACTTGTAAAGTCACATTGGATTTTGAAAATGAAATCTGTGAAATTATAGTCAACTATGACTTGGCTTATGCCTGTTTTTGCGTCTAATTTGTTTTTGAAAGAAATGATTTCTGCTTCAATTTCTGCGATGGATGGTACTTTTTTGTTTTCCAAGCTATCCAATGCCAAAATAGAATTAATTTTCACCTTGTTGGAGCTCAAATTAATGGAGTATTTTAACGTCCCACTTCCATCATTTTTTAGTGTAATATCATCAATAATCTCGATGCAGGAAGTAAAGCCGAAAAGGATAAAAATCATACCGAAATAAGCAAATGTTTTCATAGTTTAAAATTAAGCAATTCCCTCAAGGCAAAAACAGTACCATAAAAATATAAATTTGTCAATAGATTACACAGAATGCAGAATATACTGCACAAAGTGAAATTAAAAATCCAATTCAAGTTTCCCGAATTCTCTGTATATTTGCTAAAATTTTTTATCTATATGTCAGATAATTCCCGTATTTCGACTGAAAGAGCTCCAAAACCGGTTGGTTTGTATCCACATGCAAGAAAGGTTGGAAACTTATTATTTTTGTCTGGAGTTGGTCCGCGTGTTGCAGGATCGGACGCTACTGATTCAGAAGTGCCTGGACTGAAATTGGATAAAAATGGAAATTTTATAGAATTTGATTTTGAGGCACAATGCCGCAGTGTATTTGATAACGTTCGAATAATTTTGGAAGCGTCAGGCTCCAGTTGGAATCAATTGGTCGATGTAACTGTGTTTTTGGTAAACATGAAACGCGATTTTCATGCATACAATCGCATTTATGCTGAATATTTCAAGGATAATTTACCATGTCGCACAACCGTAGAGATTAATTCTCTACCTACACCGATTGCAATCGAATTAAAATGTATAGCAACAATTGATTAAAATATGATAGGATTTATTATTCGCTGCATCTTAGCGGCATTGGCACTTTTCTTTAACGTCTTTTTATTTGTAAACGGAAATTGGGGATGGGGAATTACGTTTATTTTTGTTTTGGCTCTTATTATTTTGTCGTTTTTCCGAAATGAAAATATGATTTTAGCATTAAATCAAATGCGTGTAGGAAACACGGATAAAGCGAAGAAGCATATCAACAAGATTACGCATCCAAATTTGTTGCCACGAAAGCAACATGCGTATGTTTTGTTTTTACAAGCGGTTATGAATACGCAGGAGTTTGGTTTTGCAAAGAGTGAGCAATATTTGCGTAAGGCAATTGGTTTGGGTTTGCGAACTGGACAAGATAATGCAGTTGCGCGTATGCATTTGGCTGGAATTTGTGCCCAAACTGGTCGGAAGAGCGAAGCTGAAAAATTATTAGCAGAAGCTAAAAAATTAGATACAGGTGGAATGATGAAGGATCAAATCAATCAGATGTTGAACCAAATGAAAATGGCACCTTCCAAAAATCAGATGCGTATGGCGCAAATGATGGGAGGACGCAAAAAAACACCACGCTCTCGTTAATGGTTAGCAAAGAGGAAGATCGAATTTATACGCAGCCTTGGAAAGATTATGAATTATTGGATGCTGGCGGAGGAAAAAAACTCGAGCGTTGGGGTTCAATAATCACTATTCGACCAGAAGTTCAGGCATATTTTAAGACAGAAAAAACATTCAAAGAATGGGAGCAACTCGCACATTGGGAATTTGTTGTAAAAAATAACCAATCGGGCGCTTGGAAAGCCCTTAAAAAAGAGATTCCTAAAAACTGGGTAATTGCATATAATTCATTGAAGTTTCAGTTGGAACTAACAAAATTCAAGCATGTTGGTTTGTTTCCGGAGCAACGTACTAACTGGGATTTTTTACAAAAGAACCTGCAGCCAGAAGATAAGTTTCTGAATTTATTCGCATACACTGGAGCTGCATCGTGCGCAGCGAAATCAGCTAAAGCGGAAGTTTTGCACGTGGACTCCGTCAAACAACTTGTAACTTGGGCTCGGAAAAACATGGACGGTTCTGGTCTTGAAGATATAAAATGGGTTGTGGAAGACGCACTTAAATTCGCCGAAAGAGAAAAAAAAAGAGGGAATAAATACCAAGGAATTTTGATGGATCCTCCTGCGTGGGGAATTGGAGCAAAAGGGGAAAAGTGGAAATTGGAGGATAAAATCGATGATTTATTAGCTACTGCCTCCACGTTACTTGCTCGGAATGGATTTTTAGTAATGAATACCTATACGCCAGCCATTGATTTTAGAACGATAGAACGGTTAGCCAGAAAACACTTTCCAAAGAAAAAGTGGGAAGTTAAGGAATTGTGGATGAAAACAACAAGCGGGAAAGATTTGTATTTTGGGAATTTACTGCGCGTCACTTAATTGCTTTCAAAGTGTTCTAAAATTTTATCTGCTAATACATTACTCAACTTGAAGTAACTTTCTGTTGTCCATCCGCCAACATGTGGTGTGAGTATTACATTATCAGAAGCGATTAAGTACTTTAGATTTTCCGGCATTTTCTCCTCATTAAATGCTTCGAAACTGGTTTTTTCATATTCGAGCACATCTAATCCGGCAGCAATGACTTTTCCTTGCTGCATCGCTTTAACCAACGCAGAAGTTTCAACTATTTTCCCTCTGGAAAGGTTTAATATGTATACAGCTTTCTGCAATTGTGAGAAAAATAAATCATTTGCCATGAAGAGAGTTTCAGGATTTTGTGGAATATGAAAACTGATAACGTCTGCGTTTTCCATTATTGCATTAAGGGTACATTCCATTACAAAATGATCACCAAAGTTCTGTTTATATTTATCGTAGGCAAGAATTTTCACATCAAAACCCCGAAGTTTTTTAGCGAAAGCTTTTCCATTGTTCCCAAAACCAATTATTCCGACGGTTTTATCATCCAGTTCGTTGCCGCGATTCCCTTCCCTATCCCATTTCCCAGTTCTCACTTCGCGATCTGCAGTATGTAATTTATTCAGTAGTGATAGTAACATACCAAGCGCATGCTCTCCAACTGCGTTTCTATTTCCTTCGGGAGCGTTGAAAAGAACGATATTTCTGTTAGCGCAATAGAGTTCATCAATGTTTTCCATTCCGGCACCAGATCGTGCAATGAATTTTAGTTTAGCAGCATCTTTCAAAAAAGCTTCATTTAGCGTAAATCTTGAGCGAATCACAATTCCGTCTGCTTCTTCAATTGCACGTTTGCAATCGCCCTCTGAAAGCGTGTATGCATCAATACATGCATAGCCTTTGGCGGTTAATCTTTCTTTAAGTATTGGATGGACGGAGTCTAGAAAAATAATTTTCATATTAAAACATAACAAGGCTTAATTTCAAATATACCAAAAATGAAGGATAGAAATGAAAAAGGATGCCCAATTAGACATCCTTTTTCATTTAAATTTTTGTTGAATATTTATTTTACAAATTGTTAAACGATTAGTTTAATTTCAGAATCCAAATTTTATTGAATTTCCCATTATATTTTTGTTTTTCAGCATCTACTTCAGACTTGTTAGTAGAGTAAAAAACGTATGCATTCCGAACATTTTTAGAAGTGTTCAAAAGTAGAGCAGTATTTGACATTCCATCCATTATTACTTTATTTTTGAAGTTTAAAGCATTTTTTTCTACACCAAAAGATCCAATAATTAGATAGTATCCAGCAGCTGGTGCTTGATTATTTTCATCTAGGTATTTTAATGATTCCCCACTTTTATATCCTTCATCCGATTTTTTCGGGTTTGAAGTAACTACAGGCATTTGTACTGTTTGGTTTTTTAAGTTTTCACGAACACTATCAATTTCTATAGAAATTCTTTCATTTTCCCTTAAAATTCTATTGTTTTCTTCTTTGACTATAGCCAGTTCTTTTGAGATTGAATCTTGTTTTTCTTCAAGACTAAGTATAATTTCTTCCTGCTCTTTTTTACTTTCTACCAAATCATCAACGCGAATATTCATTTCATCATTCCATTGCTTTTGTTTTTCTAAATTTTCACCGAATTTATACCCTAAAATAAACTCAGAGGAAAATTTGCTATACGCATTTACTTGAGATAAAATAAAATCATGCGCATATCCAAAAGTAAAGTTTTTATGTCTAATCCCGGCGCTAACAGCTACAGCATAAGAGTTATGATAAGTTACCCCAATCCATCCTGCTTTTTTACTTTCTAAAACTGCACTGATATCATATTGCAGTGGACTTCCATTAGCAGCTCGTAACATTACCATCGGATACACTATTACGCCTTTGGCTTCATTTAATACAAAGTTATATTTTATGGTTGAACGAAGATGTCTTTGGTTATAGATTGAAACTTTTTCACCAATTGAATTATTAAAAGTTGATTGACTATTTATCAATTGGGGTACAGCGAATCCTATTTGCAATTTATTAAGGTTCAATGCTAAACCAAAATCTAAATTAAAAACAGTTTGACTTTGACGCGGTCCAAAAAGTATTTGATCACTTTGATCCACAACTTGTGCTTTGTCAAAATCAATTCTATTGTTTTGCAGACCCATTGCCAAACCAAAGCGTAGATTACTTTTCTCGTTGAATTTTGCTTTGTAGGAATAATTCGCCATAAAGCTAGTACGAGATAATATGTCTGTCATATCATTAAGAATTGTAAGGCCTATGCCATTTTTACCATCCATCATTTGATTGTCAATCGATAAGTAGCTTGTTTGAGGTCCGCCTTGTACTCCAACATATTGACTTCTATGCGATAAAAATGCTTGTCCATAATCTGATTCCCCAGTCATGGCTGGGTTAATAGTAATCATGTTTGCATGATATTGGCTACTAAATGGCACTTGTTGAGCGCTCACTGTCGTTAAACTAATAGTTAAGCAAATGCCTAGAATAAGTTTTAGTGTATTCATAATTTCTTTCTAATTTGAATTAATTAGTACTTCGAAGAATGGAAACTGCTCCTTTATACATTTTATCGGAACCAACTATTTCTAAATGGTAGTAATAGGTTGCCTCAGGAAGAGGATTGCCATCATATGATCCATCCCATGTATTATCATAATTAGTGTTACTATATACTTCTAAACCTTCTCTGTTTATAACGGTAACTTTTGAATTTGGAAATAATTTAATATCTGGTATTTCCCAAAAATCATTCGATCCATCGTCATTTGGTGAGAATAAATTTGGAACAAATAAAGTGAAATCCGTGTTTACAGTTATTAGAATTGTATCTTGATCAAAGCATCCAAAAACATTTGAAGTTGTTAAAATGTATTCGGTTGTAGCGATTGGCGATGCGATCGGATTATAGATTGTTGAATCGCTCAATCCAGACGTTGGTGACCAATTCCATCCCGTTATTGCCGTTCCAGTTGCTTCCAATTGAACCGACTGACCAAGATTGATTGTAATGTCTTGTCCTGCAAAAGCGTTCAACGAAGGATTTGCACCAAAATCATCAACATTCAACGTAAATAATGCAATATCAGTTAATGGTACAGCACATAAAGTAGATGAAACAACTAGTGTAAATAAAACAACAGTTCCTGTATCTTGCGGAGAAGTAGTATAAATCGGTGATAAAAGTGTATTATCATTTAAACTGCCGAAACCATTTTGCGACCAAGAAATTGTTCCATTAGAAGCTTGCGTACCAACAATATTTACTGCCGTTCCGTTTACACAGATATTTGCACTTCCACCAGCTTCTGCAATTGGGTTAGGCACAACAATTATAGAATAATTTCCTTCTATAGTTGCTGGTGCGCAAACATTATTACTTGTAACAGCATAGCTTAACGTTACCGTATTCCCATTGTCAGCATCCACAGGAGTATAAGTTGGCGCTGCAGTCGTAGCATTTGTTAATATCCCTGCGCCATCGTGTGACCAGCTAAAAACGCCGTTTGTTGCAGTGAATCCAGGAATAACGAGAATGTCATTTGTACAAATTGTAGAAGTTGTATTCAAAGCAGCAACGGTAGGCAATAAATTCACCGTTAAGGTAACTACTGTGGAAGTACTTGAACAGTTCCCAGCAGAAACAATTCTTCTGTAGAAGTTAGCTGTTCCAGTTTGGTGTGTATTTGAATAGGAAGATAGATTATTAACTCCGACTGCTGGTGTCCAAGGTCCAGAAACTGTTGGAGCTTGTTGCCATAGGTAAGTGTAACTTGCATTATTACTTGTCAAACTACTACCAATAAATGTAAAATCGGAGCCTTCACATATTGTTGTGTTAGAACCGGCTGTGTTTCCTGTAATTGTCGGAATGACAGTAATGTTCCCAACAACTAAACTTGATCCGCAGTTATTGCTGCTTTGCAATGTATAGCTAAAAGTTCCAGCTGCTGTTGGTGTTCCGTAAATTGTAAATGTATTAGGTACACCAGGCGTATAATAACTTAATATTCCAGTTGGTAAGTCATTAATCGTTACTGGACCTCCAACTTCATATTGAATTTGCACAATTGCATTATTGACACAAACCAATTGATCATTAGAATACGCTGCAGATGATAATTCAATAAATGAATTTTGAATTTGTACACTTCCATTTTCAACTGCTTGAGTACAACTACTTCCAGTTGTAGTTACAGTATAGGTATACGTACCAGTTACAGATGAATTTCCTGTTATAGTGACAACATTACCAGATACAGAATAGTTTAAACCTGCTGGTAAGCCTGTAACAGTCGCTCCAGCCGCATCACCATTGATAGTATAATTAATTGGATTAATATTTGAATTCACACAAACGACCTGATTATTTGTTCCTGAAGTTTGCAGAGCAAGCGAAGGTGTAATTTCAATAACCAATGTTCCAGTTACAACTGCTGAATCACAAGTTCCACCGGATGATGTTACTGTATAATTAAAAGTTCCTGTTGTTGCAGTATTTCCTGTAATACTAAAAATACCCGCAGTTACAGTTCCACTAATTCCAGCAGGTAAACCAATTACAGTTGCACCAGTTCCAGTTCCACCGATTAAATAATCAATAGGTGTAATTATTGAATTTTCGCAAACAGTTTGATTGTCAGTTCCTGCAAGTTGAAGAAGTAAAGTTGTTGCAGGAGTTACATTAATTATTCCAGAAAGAGAAACTGTCGGACAAGCAGCCCCAACAGTAGTAATTGTATAGTTAAAGATCC
>CAIYXD010000411.1 GCA_903930085.1 uncultured Flavobacteriia bacterium | reverse complement strand
TTTCGCGTTACAATCGTCACATCAAATGCATTCACATCCAATTGTTTCAATAGGTCTTTTCCGATAAAACCAGTAGCACCAGTTATTACAATTTTCGTTTTCACCATCTAAGCGATTCCTTTAGGTGGGTTAAACACTTTAAATATCGTATAGCGATAGGCGGATGCTTTGCGTTTATATACAACATTGAATGGCGAAAGGATTCCGAAGACAATACTTTTTTGAACGACATGTAAGAAAGAAAGCAAGATTACCAACTTTGCTAAAAAGTTCGAATGGTGCTTGTTAAAAAACTTAATTTTGTTGAAAACCTGATTTGAAATAGAGATCGTATAATTTTTTTTGGCGCTTTGTCCAATGTGGTGAATAATTTTAGTTTCTGGGAAATACACACATTTTATACCGTTTTGAACAGCTCGATAGCAAAATTCAACATCTTCAATCCAAAACATCGTTTCATCTAGATTTCCAATTTTATCCAAAACAGATTTCCTGAAAAAAATTGCTGCACCTGAAAAACTTTCTGCTTCAAATTGCTTGGTGAAATCTTTGTCTAAATAGTTTTTGCGTTTGAGTAGCGATGTGAGATAATGAAATTCACAAAAAATTGAAAACAAACTTGGATATCTCCAAACACTACTTTGATGTGAGCCATCCGTATTTAATAATCCTGGAGCCACTATACCAACCGATTTGTTGTCTTCTAGAAACTGCCGTAATTTTTCGATGGAATTTTCTTGAAATTCCGTATCCGGATTCAACATGAAAATATAATCCCCTTTTGCAATGGAAAAACCCTGATTATTTGCTTTCGGAAAACCTTCATTTTCGCTGTTTTCCATTAAAATAACATCCGGAAATTCTGTTCTAATTGCTTGACAAGAACCATCAATGGATTGGTTATCGATTACAATAATTTCCAAATCTCCTGTGCTATCGCAAAATTGATAAAGAGAGCGAATACAAGTCAAAATTAAATCTTTGACGTTATAGTTAACAATAACAATAGATACTTTTACCTCAGACATTTGAAACGCGCTTCAACTTCAGTATAAAAATACCGAAAATAAACCAATAGAGATAGGAAAACATATAGAAATCAAGCACGTTACTGACAATATTCTGAATATTAACAGCGCAACCAAGGACAAAAACAAAGGTTAAAATATCAAATCCAAATTTCCGAAAGTACCTCCACCACTGCCAAAAAACCAAAAGGGAAATGGCAATATAAAAAGCAAGTGCAATGTATCCGGTTTCAAGCAGCAACTTCAAATACCAGCCATCCGTAGAGCAAGTAGAAACCCTCGAATTATCTTTCGAATGAAACCTGGCAGCAACATGTCCGGCATTACCCAAACCTAAACCAAAAGGATATTTGTAAATATTTTTATTTGATTTCTGCCATAAATCGACGCGGGTTACTCCCTCCTTCATTTCAACTGTTTCTTTAGACGATTTAATAATCCATGCGCCAAAATCAATTGGGTTGGAAATGTAAAAACCTACCACAGAAAACATACTTATTTGAAGAAGGAAAACCAGAAGTAATTTTTTCCAATCCATTTTAAGAACGCCGATAAGCAGTATACAAAATACCAATGCAATCATTGCCCCGCGTGAAACGGAGAGAAATAAGCAAAGGAATAGAATCGCCAAATAAAGCACATAAATCCTGCGATTATCCATTAAAAATCTAAAAAACCAATAAATAATGGACGCTGTTGCGATACTTGAAAAAACAACTGGAGTCCAAAGTATCGATGTAAAGCGGATAATAAAATATTCTGCAATTATTCCATTAGTCGCCTTTCGTAAAAAATAATTTTGAACGTCTGGAACCAAGAAATAAAGCACTAAACCGATGATTCCTAACCAAACAAAAAAGGTGAATATTTTTTCTAAAATAATTTCAAATGTGTGGAATTCAAGCCGAGAAAAACTGACTATGAAATAAATAAGCATTGGAAGGTAAGTGAGTCTTATCGCATAAATACTTATTATCAAATCATTTGCAACAAGAACTCCAACAAGAATATTGTATAAAACGTACAAAAAGAAGAGCTTGTCTAAAAAATGTTTTGTTTCGAAACCCGTCTTTCTAAATTGTTTGGCAGAAAAAATCAAAACCACTAAAAAGCAAACTTCTGGTAAACTTGAAACGAAAAATTCTAGAATATTCGAAGAGGAGCTAGTCCCAACC
>CAIYXD010000410.1 GCA_903930085.1 uncultured Flavobacteriia bacterium | reverse complement strand
GTTAACCCAAAAGTATTGAACGGCTTAAGATCAAATTCGTGTGAAATCATGTTGTAAAAATAAGAATTATTTAGCCATTAGTTAACAAAAGTCTCGTAAAACAAGCTATTTTACCTTTTTTTGGGTGGAAAAAGAGTTTTTATTTCACTGGATAATGAATTCGTTACTTTCTTATGTTTTTCGTTATTCTTTCTAGCGCTTTTCTTATTTTTACAGTATGCAACTCAAAAAATGTACAATCGAAGAGATTAATTCCCTCAATAAGAATACTTTAATGGATGTTCTGGGAATTGAATGTATTGAAATTGGAGAGGATTATATTATTTCTACCATGCCGGTGGATGAAAGAACGCGCCAGCCAATGGGTTTGTTGCACGGCGGAGCAAGCGCGGCTTTAATCGAAAGCGTCGGTTCAATGGGTTCACAATTATTGATGGATGTTTCCAAAGAATATTCCGTTGGATTAGAAATAAATGCCAACCATATTGGTTCTGTCAGAAGTGGAAAAGTAAAGGCGGTTGGTAAAATTATTCACGCGGGCAAACGAACGCATTTGTGGCAAGTAGATATTTTTGACATGGAAACGGAGAAGTTGGTGTGTACCGGACGATTAACCTGCATGGTAATTCAACGCAGCTAAGATGCTGGAAACAATAAAATACCGTATTCCTGGAGAAAAGGTAGTAGAACAAAATGGTACTTTTAATCTTGTAGATAAAAAAGTGAATCCTTCTGGTTTTATTCTAAGTGACTTTCAAATGAATTCAGTATATCAATTTGTTCCATCCGCCATGCCGTTGAAAAAGAAGAGTTTTTATTTCTTCCAACGAAAAACGCCAGTTGTTCTATCAAAAGATAATTATTTGTTAAGAGCGCATTATTTGCTTCAGATGATGCAAATTTCCGCCGTTTTAAAAGTTGTTTTCTCCCGAATTAAAAAAGTAGCTTTTGATGAAAAAAAGACACACGATTTTTTCGAAGCCTTGGTAAAAGAATATCCAAATGCCTTTGTTTACTTAATTTCAAGTAAACTTTTCGGAACGTGGGTTGGAGCAACGCCTGAAACCTTAGTAAGTATGGAAGGTAATTTGGGTTTTACGATGGCCTTAGCTGGAACAAAAAAAATAAACGATGTTTCGCCATGGGGAACGAAAGATAAAGAAGAGCAAGACTTTGTAAGTCAATTCATTCTAACAAATCTTAGGAAGAAAAAATACGATTCTATTCAAATTAACGGTCCGCAGGAAATTACGGCAGGACCTGTAAAGCATTTACGCACGGATATCTCCTTCAGTTTGGAACAAAAAGATTTTTTTTCGACGGTTAAACTTTTGCATCCAACACCCGCGGTTAGCGGTTTACCCCAAAATAAAGCATTGGATTTAATAGCTAAATTTGAACCGCAAAATCGAGAGTTGTACGCAGGAATAATTGGCGTTACAAGCACAGAAAAAAGTAAATTATATGTAAATTTGCGCTGCTGTCAACTAAAACGAGGTGCAGCATATTTGTATTTGGGTGGTGGTTTTACCAAGGATTCAATACCGGAGATGGAATGGGATGAAACGGAAAATAAAAGTAAGACATTACTGAACATTCTTCATAAAATTTAGTTTATAAATAAATGATCTCAAGCAATAAAATAGGCGTTAGAATACTGGTAGAGCAATGTGTTTCCCATGGAATGAAAAATGTTGTTTGTTCACCTGGTTCTAGAAATGCCCCAATCGTTATTGCGCTAGATGAGCATCCTGACGTTACGTGTTTTGTGATCCACGATGAACGAAGCGCCGCATTTTTTGCTTTGGGAATGGCGCAGCAGTTAAAAGAACCAGTAGGTATTATTTGTACTTCGGGTTCTGCTGCATTGAATTATTTTCCTGCTGTTGCGGAAGCTTTTTACCAGTGCGTTCCTTTGGTTGTAATTACTGCCGATCGTCCGGAAGAATGGATAAATCAAGGGGATGGACAAACAATCGTGCAAAAAAATGTTTTTGGTGAACACGTCCGTTATGCCTGTCAATTTTCAGAAAAAATAAATTCCGAAGACCAAAAATGGTATTTGGAGCGGGAAATTTCGATTGCTTTCTCAGAAGGAAATACCGTTTGGAAAGGTCCAATCCATTTTAACATTGCGCTGAATGAGCCTTTATATGGAACGGAAGAAGTTGAACCGGAACAAACCAGAAAAATTGAGCTTGTTCGCGGCGCTTTTCATTTTACATCGAGCAATAGAGTTGCGTGTGAAAAAGCAATGCAGTTGGAACGAAAAATGGTTATCTGCGGACAATTGGATGCGAATCCAATAGTGTTAGCCCAACTCAAAATCTTTGCGGAAGATACTTCGGTAGTTGTTTTAGTAGAAAACACATCAAATTTGGTAGATATGCAATTTATCCATTGCATCGATCGAACGTTGAATTCTATTACGGAGTTAGAATTGGAAAATTATGCGCCGGATTTATTGATTACAATCGGAGGAGCTGTTGTTTCAAAAAAAATCAAAGCATTTATCCGCAAACAGAAACCGAAATTGCATTGGAAAGTAGGGTTTGAATTTCCATACATGGACACGTATCAATGCTTGTCGCATTCGTTTCTTGCGCAACCAGAAATCTTTTTCAGTGAATTGAACAGTTTGAAGTACGATAAAAATTGTTCGAATTTCGGATCTAAGTGGAAACAATTGGATTTTACTATTCAAGATAAGATGCCGGCGTTTTTCGAGAAAGTTGCCCATTCCGATATCAAGGTTTTTGAAACGATTTTGGATTATTTACCGGAAATGTCTCATTTACACATGGCAAATAGTTCCGTTGTCCGATATTGCCAATTATTCGATCCAATTAAATCCATAAGATACTGGTCGAATCGCGGAACAAGCGGCATCGATGGAAGTTCCAGCACAGCTTGTGGTGCAGCAGCAATAAAAAAAGAAGATTTTCATATTTTAATTTCTGGAGATGTTTCTTTTTTCTATGATAGCAATGCTTTTTGGAATCACTATTTAACACCAAATCTACGTGTTATACTAATAAATAATGGAGGTGGAGGAATCTTTAAAATTATTCCGGGACCAGCTTCTTCAAAACAATTGGAAAAGTATTTTGAGGCTCAGCACAGCTATGATGCAAAACATATTTCAGAAGCATTTGGATTAGAATATTTCCATGCAAACTCCATGGAACAAGTTGAAATTCAGATGGAAGAGTTTTACCAGTATGACGAGAATGGAAGGCCAAAATTATTGGAAATTCATACACATGGGGATTTGAATCCAATAAAATTGGAAGATTTTTTTAACGCAATGAAATAAGTCGCTAATTAAACTTTAATTTTACCAAAAAAACACGTAGTAAACAATGGAATATTTTTCAATATTATTTACCGGAGAAGGACTTTTTTTTCTTTTAGTTTTGACGCTTTTAGAAGTTGTGTTAGGTATCGACAATATCATTTTCATTTCCATTGTAACGGATAGACTTCCCTCAGAACAAAAAAGAAAAGCTCGAAATATTGGGTTATCATTGGCTTTGGTGGTTCGTCTGATTCTTTTGTCTTTTGTCTCTTACATCATGGCGATGAAGAACCCTCTCTTTACAGTTTTCGACCACGATTTTTCAGGTCAAAGTTTGGTTTTGTTGTTTGGTGGACTTTTCTTGATATACAAAAGTACAGTTGAAATGCACAGTAGTATCAGAGGAATAGCGCACGATATTAAGCAATCGCAGAAGAGTAAAGCAATGAGGGGAATTATTGGTCAGATTATTTTGATTGATATCGTGTTTAGTTTCGATTCCATTATCACTGCTATTGGTATGACAAATGAAATTGGTCACAACGATCCATCCAAGCATCCGATGGTGATTATCTTTGGAGCGGTAATAATTTCCATGATTATAATGTTGTTGTTTGCAAAGCCTATTTCGGATTTCATTAATAATCGCCCGACCATAAAAATGATTGCACTGAGCTTTTTGGTTACAATTGGTGTGATATTAATTGCAGAAGGATTTGGTCAGCATTTGCCTAAAGGCTATATTTATTTCGCAATGACCTATGCACTTTTTGTAGAGTTTTTAAACATTAGAATGCGTAAAAATAAAGGAATTTCGGAATGACGGAAAATGAAGCGTGTATTTTTTTAGGCATGGAGAAAGGGGAAGATCCTTTCGAAGCTTTTGAAGAATCCTTGTTTCAATTTAAAAAGTTCTTTACTTCCCAGCCAATTATTAGAGCAACTTTCTTGGCGAAATTAAAAAAGGTGGAAAAGGTCGAGGAAGCAGCGCTTTTTTTTGGCATAGAAACACCGGAAGTTCCATTTGTATTTGTATTTGAATGGAGCGAAGCAAAAGAGTTGTTGTTTGTCTTTCAATCGTTTCAGGCTATTAAAAGCAAGCTCTTTTTAGCCATACAAGATTCAAAAAGTTGTGCATACTTGAAATTAGTAATACACACTTTATTGGATTTAAATTTACGTTACATACAGTTATGGCCAGAAATAAAAGCACAGGATACGCCAGTTGTTTTAGCAAAAGAAAAGGATCCTATGGAACTTTTAACAGATTTACAAAAATTGAAAGAACGTGGAATTGAAACATTTTTTGATTTAAGTAATACAACAGATTTTGCGGGTAACAGCATAGGTTACGAGTCACAGCGCTTATATTTGCTGCATAAAAAGGAAGAAGAATGGAAGACGATATCTTTGGGAATTTAAGAATTCAATTGGAATTGCTGGAATGGCCAGCAGTTTACCTTTTTAAATTTATTGTTCCCAACGAACCGGAAAAAATTGCATTGGTAACCGCTTTTTTTAACGAAAATGCAAATCTTGTAATGCATCCTTCAAAAAATGGAAATTACATGAGTATTTCTATAAAAGAAATGATGTTGGAGGTAGATTCCATCCTAGAAATATATATAAAAGCGTCGAAAATTAAAGGGGTAATTACGTTATGATGATTTTAATGGGTTTTTCAATTTCAAAAGTAGTAATCGGGGTGCTATTTGTTTCTTTACTGCTTCTTTTGGCTTATATTTTATATAAAAAAGTACTTGCTTTTGTTGGAAAAGGAGTTCCTGTAAATACAGATTATTGCGTCTTGTATAGTTTGGAGCAAGATCCTGTTGCAGGTGAAATGGAAATTTATTTCACTACGAAAGAACCAAAAATAGTTACTATTGAAATTTTAAATGAGGATATGAATTTGTGCGAATTAGTGGTAGAGAAAGATTTCAAAGAGGGTGGACACATCATTCGATTTGATTCAACAAAATTGCCCAATGGCACTTATTTTTATGGCTTACGAACAGAAAATCAGAAGACTGTTAAAAAAATCAGCATAAAAAACCTTTAAATCGATTGCATTTGACGTTGAAAAAAAACCTCAAAAAAAGATAGAATCTAGTCTTTACCTCACAAAAAGTAATTAATTTTATCATTCGCTTAAAACAATAAAGAATTTACAAAAAAATAAAATTATGGCTTTAGAAATTACAGATGCTAACTTCGAGGAATTAGTATTAAAATCAGATAAACCAGTAGTGGTGGATTTTTGGGCAGAATGGTGCGGACCTTGTCGAATGATAGGGCCAGTTATCGAAGAAATGGCTAACGAATACGAAGGAAAAGCATTAATCGGTAAAGTAAACGTAGATACAAATCCTGGTGTTTCTGCTAAGTTTGGTGTGCGAAATATCCCAACTATCTTGTTTATTAAAAATGGAGAAGTTGCTGATAAATCGGTTGGAGCTGTCCCAAAAGCACAATTAACAGCTAAATTGGATGCTATTTTGTAAAAATAGATTTCTACCGATATAAAAATTTAAGTAAACCGTTTCACTCGCTTGGAACGGTTTTTTTTTTGCGTCAAAGTCTTTCGTATCTTTGCAGAAAATTTTCAAATGGACTCATTTATTCGTCGGTTAAAATATTATGGAATAGGTTTCGGAATCGGACTTTTTTTTGTTTTCTTTTTCTTCCAAAATCGAGGTTGCTCTTGGTTACCTGCAAACAGAGTAAAAAATAGTTTCTTGGATCGGGTAATCGTTTTGCCGGAATCTCAGTTGAAATTAATGCGGGAAAAGAATTTAACAAAAGAGGATATTATCAACGTTTTGAACGATGGTGAGGTAGTTTTCGATAAAAGTGCTAAACAAGGGCAAACAAAAGTGTACTTAATCGAAAAAGAATTTGATTCTAAGGGCGCAATTAGTTTCTTTTTCACACTGCCGAAAGAAAGTTTTATTTCTGAAGTACATTTCGCTGCAAAAACGGCTCAAAATGTTTCCGAAAAAGCTGCTTATAAAGTGAAAAATTCAACTTCCGGATTTGGAGAGATTTTGCATTTCCCTAAAGAAGAAAATTTAATTTTTGTCGATACTTCGAAGTTTGTCACCTGTCAACAAGAGGCGCTCGGACTTATCAATGCGCTTGATATTTTCAGTTTGATCAAAAAAAATGGAAGAATCGACTTTTCAAAAACGCATTATGGCATTCGACCAAAACCAGAACAATTCTTAGTTTTTAACGATAAGAAAAACCGTGAAATTGGTTGCAAAGCGATTTGGTATAAAAATAAAATTAACATTACCGCGTTTGAACTCCCTTTTAAAAGCGATTGTAAGTAGCTATTAAACCTTCGGTGTTAATAAATACGCCGTTTTGCAAAAACACAATTAATAAGTTTTAATACCTTTGAAAAATGGAATTTTCAGCCGAACAAATAGCAGGAATACTTCACGGAGAAGTAGTTGGTGATCCTAACGCATTAGTCGCGGGTTTGGCCAAAATTGAAGAAGGTCAACCTGGAACGCTTTCCTTTTTGTCCAATCCTAAATATGAGGAATATATTTACACGACCAATTCCTCCATTTGTATTGTAAACAAAACATTTACTCCAAATAAACCATTACCTGCAACACTAACTTTAGTTAAAGTGGAGGATGCGTATTCTTGCTTTGCAAAATTATTGGAAGTTTACAGTCAAATGAGTAAAAAGCAGCCTAAAATAGAAACGCCTTCGTTTATTTCGGAAAATGCACAAATAGGAGAGGACTTGTATTTAGGAGCATTTGCTTATATCGGTGAAAACGCAAAAATTGGAAACAATGTCAGTATTTATCCAAACGTTTATATTGGTGAAAATGTAGAGATTGGCAATGGGTGTGTAATTCATCCAGGCGCAAGTATTTATGCGGAATGTAAAATTGGAAATAATTGTATCATCCACGCTGGTGTCGTTATTGGTGCGGATGGATTTGGTTTCGCTCCAGATCAAAATGGTGAATACCAAAAAGTCCCTCAAATTGGAAATGTAATTTTAGAAGATAACGTTGAAGTTGGTTCGAATTCTGCCATAGATAGAGCGACAATGGGTTCTACAATTATCCGAAAAGGAGTAAAAATTGATAACTTGTGTCAAATTGCTCACAACGTTGAAATTGGTAAAAATACCGCAATGGCAGCGCAAGTTGGAATTGCGGGCTCTGCAAAAATTGGAGAAAATGTCATGATTGGTGGACAGGCAGGAATCAGTGGTCATCTAAATATTGCGGATGGAACAAGAATCGTTGCCCAATCTGGAATCCCTTCTTCCGTTAAAAAAGCAGCAACATTAATGGGCTCGCCCGGAATTCCACTTGAGGATTATAAAAAATCTTATTTTGGTTTTAGAAAATTACCTTTTATCCTAACAAAATTGAATGAGTTGGATAAAAAACTAAAAGAATTAACAAAAGAGTAGTGATACATGATTGAACAGCAACGTACATTAAAAAGTGCAATTAAATTGCATGGTGTTGGTTTACACACGGGAGAGAAAGTAACGGTAGAGATTTGTCCGGCTCCGGATAACCACGGATACAAATTTCAGCGTGTTGATTTGGACGGTGAACCAATTATTAAAGCCGATGTTGATTTAGTGGTAGCGACGGATCGCGGAACAACACTGGAATACAAAGGAGCGCGCGTGTACACGACCGAACATATTCTTGCCGCACTGTATGGTTGTCAAGTAGATAATGCGTTAATAAAAATTGATGCACCAGAAGTGCCGATTATGGATGGAAGTTCCTTGCCGTTTGTAAAAGCGATTGAGGAAGTTGGTTACGAGGATCAATTAGCAGTAAGAGAATATTTAATTTTGGATGAAATTATTCCCTGGGAAGATACCGATAAAGGAATTGAATTTTTAGCTGTTCCAGATCCAAACTACCGAATTACTGTAATGGTAGATTACAAATCACCAGTTTTAGGAACGCAGCATGCTTCGATGTATAATATCGGTGAATTTAAAGAGCATTTTGCAGCTTGTCGAACCTTCGTGTTTTTGCGGGAATTAGAATTTCTTGCAACCAATAATCTAATAAAAGGTGGAGATCTTGATAATGCTATAGTTTTAGTAGAGCGCACCGATGTCAGCCAAGAAGAGTTGAACCGTCTTGCAAAATTACTTGGTAAAGAAGATTTGAAGATTTCAATTGATGGAATTGGTGTTTTAAATAGTACGAAATTGCAATTTGAAAATGAGCCTGCAAGACACAAATTATTGGATATTGTTGGCGATTTAGCTTTGGTTGGGAAACCGATTAAAGCACATATTCTTGGAGCGCGCCCTGGTCATTCTGGAAATGTACGCTTCGCTAAGGTGTTAAAGGATCAAATAAAAAAGCAAGAAAAAGCAGGTAGGAAATTTGATCTAACAAAAGATCCGTTATATACAACTTGCGACATAGAGAAAATATTACCCCACCGTTATCCGTTTTTAATGGTGGATAAAATTATGGAAATCAACGAGGAATCCATTATTGGTGTAAAAAACATCACGATGAATGAGCCTATCTTTACCGGACATTTTCCTGGTAATCCAGTTTTCCCAGGTGTGCTTCAAATTGAAGCAATGGCGCAAGTTGGAGGAATCTTTGCTTTGAGTAAAGTGGAAGATCCACAATTATATTCTACGTATTTCATGAAAATTGACAAGGTGAAATTCAAACAAAAAGTTGTGCCCGGAGATACAGTCGTATTTGAATTATCTTTACTTTCGCCAATACGCAGAGGTTTAGTTGAAATGATTGGAAGGGCTTTTGTAAATGGTAAATTAGTAGTGGAAGCAGAAATGTTGGCACAAATAATCAAGGATAAATAATCAAATGGTAAGTAACTTAGCACATGTTTCGTCGGACGCCAAAATAGGTGAAAACGTAAGAATTGAACCGTTTTCTACAATTTATGAAGATGTAATAATTGGTGCTAGAACAAAAATTCATCCAAATGTTACCATTTATCCAGGAACACGAATTGGAGAAAATTGCGAGATTTTCCCCGGCGCTGTGATAGGAGTTATCCCACAAGATTTAAAATTTGATGGGGAATATACAACGGTCGAAATTGGAAATAATACAGTTATTCGAGAATGCGTAACGATTCACCGAGGAACAAAAGATAGATTGGCAACGCGCATCGGAAACGATTGTTTGTTAATGACTTATGTGCACGTAGCGCACGATTGCCAGTTGGGGAATAATGTGATTTTAGCAAGTTATGTCGGTTTATCTGGACATGTCGTAATTGACGATTATGCAATTTTGGAAGGGAAAGTTGCCGCTCAGCAATTCTCACACATTGGTGCTCATACATTTATTGGAGGTGCTTCCTTGATCCGGAAAGATGTTCCACCGTTCATAAAAGCAGCAAGAGAACCGTTGACCTTTGCTGGTGTAAATTCCGTTGGAATCCGCAGAAGAGGTTATTCAGATGATCAAGTGAGAGAAATTGAAGACATCTACCGTCTTTTATACGTTCAAAACAACAATATTTCCAAAGGAATTACCGCAATTAAAGAATCCATGCCCAATACGGCAATCCGAAAATTAATCTTGGATTTCGTGGAAGGTTCGGATAAAGGAATTATTCGCGGGATGATTTAATTGGTATCTTTGCCGAAAATTAAATCAATCAAGCGTGTTTCAAAGAGGTGATACTGTAGAATTAGAAATTTCCGATTATGCTTTCGGAGGTCGAGGAATAGCAAAAGTAGAAACAGAAAACGGTCAATATGTGGTTTTCGTAGATAATACTTTCCCCGGTCAGTTGGTGAGAGCCAAAATTGAGAAAAAAAGAAAACGCCACGCTGAAGCCAAATTCCAAGATATAATTCGACGATCAAATGAGGAAGTTATTCTTCCTTTTCAAGAAATTTCCGGCGGACCTTATATTTTTGTTCCAATTGAACTACAAGAAGAATACAAGAAAAATTCAACCTTAGAGGTTTTTAGCAGAATTTCCAATATTCGTGATTTAAATGAACGTTTTGATGAATTTATTTCGTCACCAAACCATTACTATTATCGGAATAAAATGGAATATAGTTTTTCAACTATTGAACACGATTTAGAAACGGGGGAAGAAAAAGATGGTGCTTTTGCGCTAGGTTTCAAACGTCGGGGAACTTGGTGGAAAGTTGAAAGCTTAAACAAACCTAGCGGCTTATTTGATGAACAGTGGGAAACAATTCTCAAAGATGTACGCGTTTTCCTGCAAAACACAGGCTTGCCAGCTTGGCATCCACCCAAAAAAGAAGGTTTTTTTAGACATATTGTCGTGCGTAAATCCTTCGAACAAGATCAGTTATTGTTAAATTTAGTCACTTCATCCGATGGAATTGAAACTTTTGACGTAGAAGCATTTGCAACTTTTCTGAAAGAAAAATTAGGAAAGCGTCTGGCTGGGTTTCAACATACGGTTAACGACAATGTTGCAGACCGATCGAAAATAGAAAATGGTCAATGGAAATTGGTCTGCGGAGAAGCTGTTGTCGTTGAAAAATTATTGGGATTGAATTTTGAAATTTCTATGGAAAGCTTTTTTCAGACGAATCCTAAAAGTGCAGAAAAATTATACACCAAAGCCTTGGACTATGTTTTTGAGGAAGAAATTCCGGAAGGAAAAGTAGTGATGGATTTGTTTTGTGGAACGGGAACAATTGGACAAATTCTTTCCACTAGAAAATCAAATGTGGAGATTGTTGGTGTGGATATCGTCGCAGAAGCAATTGAAGATGCTAAAAGAAACTGTAAACGAAATAACATCCACGGAATAAATTTCTATGCAGCAGATGTCGGGAAATTCCTGAAAGAACACCCGGAATATATTGGAACGATTTCAACTATTATTTTAGATCCACCGCGCGCTGGAATTGCACCGAAGACCTTGCTCAAAACAATCGACTTGGGCGCAGAGAATATTGTTTATATCTCGTGTAATCCATCCACACAAGCAAGAGATGCTGAAACATTGGCAAAAGCTGGGTATGTATTGGAGAAAATCTCTTTCGTAGACCAATTCCCGCATACGGGACATATTGAATCGATTGCTAAGTTTAAACTGCGAACGCATGAAAGTTGAAATTCTATCCATTGGTGACGAATTATTGATTGGTCAAACCGTAAATACCAATGCTACTTGGCTTGGCCAGGAATGCTCTAAAATTGGACTACGTGTTATGCATGTCACGACTATTTCAGACGACAAATCGGCGATTATCAGTGCAATAGATGCTGCATTTTTGCGCTGCGATATTATATTGGTAACCGGTGGACTAGGCCCAACCAAGGACGATATTACAAAACACACTTTGTGCGAATATTTTGATACAGAATTGGAGATTCATCTGCCAACATTGCAGCAGATAGAAGGTTTTTTCGCACGTCGCAATCGTCCAATGCTCGAATCCAACATTAGACAAGCGGAATTACCCCAAAAGTGTGAAATTTTACCAAATTTAAACGGAACTGCTGCGGGAATGTGGTTTAACCACGCAGGAAAAGTTTTGATAAGTATGCCTGGCGTTCCCTATGAAATGAAAGGAATCATGTTGGATGAGGTTTTTCCCCGCTTGAAACAACGTTTCGAATTGAAAGGGATTTACCACAAAACTATTTTGACACAAGGAATAGGGGAGTCTTTTTTAGCAGAGAGCATTGCGGATTGGGAGAATGAAGTTAGAGAAAGCGGATTAGAACTTGCTTATTTACCTTCTCCAGGACTCGTGAAACTTCGAATTACATCTTACGAAGGAATTTCGCGGAAGGAAGAGATCAATGCCTATTTCACGGTATTAAAAGATAGATTCCCACGGTATGTTTTTGGAGAAGAGGAAGAAACATTACCACAGGTTATTGGCGCTTTATTGCGCAAAGAAAAGTTGCAGATTGGAACGGTAGAAAGTTGCACCGGTGGCGCTTTAGCCCATAGTATTATGGCAATTACAGGAGCATCGAATTATTTTTCTGGAAGTTTTTTAACATATAGCAACGAATTGAAACAACGATTAGTTGGTGTTTCTGAAACTGATTTAGCTAAATTTGGCGCAGTGAGCAAGGAAGTAGTGGAGCAAATGGCTGCAAATGGCAGAGAAAAATTGGGCGTTGATGTGTGTGTTTCCACTTCTGGGGTCGCAGGTCCGAACGGTGGAACAACGCAAAAACCGGTTGGATTAGTCTTTATTGCGATTGCAACGGCGGACAGAACCCATTCTTTTCAGTTTCAGTTCGGAGATGAGCGAGAAAGAAACATCCAAATGACTGTGCTAACCGCCTTAAATTTAGTGAGATGTGAGCTTTTAGGGTTAATAATTGAAAAAAAGTAGTATTTACTTGTAGATTTAGGAAATAAGTAGTTACTTTGCAACCCATTTTAGAATAAGGATAAAACAATAATAGATGTCACGAGTTTGTCAACTTACGGGTAAATCGGTAATGGTAGGGAACAATGTTTCTCACTCCAACCGCAAAACGAAACGTAAATTCTACCCGAATTTAATCTCCAAGAAGTTTTTTCTTCCTGAAGAAGATCGTTTCGTTACGTTGAAAATTTCAACTTCAGCGTTAAGAACAATTAACAAGAAAGGTATTTCCGCTTGCTTAAAAGAAGCACGCGAGAAAGGCTATCTAAAATAATCCTTTGTTCTACCCGTTGTGAAATGGTAGACTTTAAAAAAGTATAGAAATGGCTAAGAAAGCAAAAGGTAATAGAATTCAAGTAATTCTTGAGTGCACAGAGCACAAAGAGTCAGGTAAACCTGGAACTTCTCGTTACATTACAACGAAGAACAGAAAGAATACTCCCGATCGTATGGAAATTAAAAAATTCAATCCTATTTTGAAGCGTATGACGGTTCATAAGGAGATTAAATAATTGAATCATGGCAAAGAAAGTAGTAGCGACGTTGCAAAAAGGTGGCGGAAAAGAACATACAAAAGTGATTAAAATGATTAAGTCTGAAAAGTCAGGTTCTTTCACTTTTAAAGAAGAAATCGTTCACAACGACAAAGTTAAAGAGTGGTTCGATAAGAATTAATCCTTACTTTAAGATATTTAGTTAAGCTTCCTTTCGTTTGAATGGAAGCTTTTCTTATTTTTACCTTTTAGTTGTCTCTCATAATTACCGATTAGTATAACTGTATGGCATTTTTTGGATTGTTCTCAAAAGAAAAAAAAGAAAGTCTTGATAAAGGACTTGAAAAAACGAAGCACACTTTCTTATCAAAGATTGCCCGAACAATTGTTGGTAAATCCAAAGTAGACGATGAGGTTTTGGATAATTTGGAAGAGGTATTAATCACTTCTGATGTCGGCGTTGATACAACTTTAAAGATAATTGAAAGAATTGAAGCACGCGTTTCCAAGGATAAGGTATTAGGTTCAAATGAATTGAACACAATTCTTAAAGAAGAGATTACAGCATTATTGGAAGAAAATAATGCAGATTATACTGGAAACTTTGAAGTGGAAAAACACGATGGAATGCCGCATGTGATTATGGTGGTCGGCGTAAATGGTGTCGGAAAAACAACAACAATCGGTAAATTAGCACACCAGTTCAAATCAGCAGGTAAGAAAGTAGTTTTAGGTGCCGCGGATACTTTTCGTGCAGCAGCAGTAGATCAATTAATAATTTGGGCGGATAGAGTTGGCGTGCCGATTGTTCAGCAAGGAATGGGCGCAGATCCAGCTTCCGTTGCATTTGATACCTTGCAATCTGCGAAAGCTCAAGGTGCAGATGTAGTCATTATTGATACTGCAGGAAGGTTGCACAATAAAGTTAATTTAATGAACGAATTAACTAAAATCAAACGCGTCATGGAAAAAGTTATTCCAGATGCTCCGCATGAAATACTGCTGGTTTTGGATGGATCAACAGGACAAAACGCGTTCGAACAAGCGAAACAATTCTCTTTAGCGACGGATATCAATGCCTTGGCAATTACAAAATTGGACGGAACAGCAAAAGGTGGTGTGGTGATTGGAATTTCAGATCAAATGAAAATTCCAGTGAAATACATCGGTGTTGGTGAAGGAATTGGTGATTTGCAACTCTTTAATAAACATGAATTTGTAGATTCATTGTTTTCCTAACACTAGCTTTCTAAAATTTCAATTACTCGAATGAAAAAGCCAAAGATCAATGGACACGGGCATATTTTGCCAGAGCCGCATGAGATTCCAAAATTCATGAAGGATAAAAAATTGTTTTGGATTGATGAGGATAAAAAATTCATGCGCCAAGACGATTGGAAACGACCAATCACAGATCCGAGTTTTTTCTTTGATGAAAAATTGGAGTGGATGGATCGCTATACAATAAATCACGGTGTAATGTTGAATCTTTCCCAAGTTTATTGTAATGGTTGGGAACGACAAGATACGCACGATGCAATTCGTTGGCAAAACGATTTTAATGCAAGTGTGGAGCAGAGACGTCCAGATAAATTTACATGTGGGTTTGTTGTTCAACCGCTTTATATGGAAGATGCTTTGCGCGAAATTGAGCGATGCGTTGAAGTATTAAAACTGAAATTACTATGTCTACCAACCCATTTTCTTGACAAAGATGGCGAATGGTTATCGATTGCCGATGAAAGCGTATTTCCGATTTTTGAATTGGCAAATCACTACGGTTTGGCTATTGAAATTCACCCGTACGATGCGGAAAAGATGGTGAAATTAAAAGATGTTTACTGGCGGTTTCACTTGGTTTGGATGATGGCTCAAACTGCTGATACATTGCACCTGTTTACTTTGAAAGATATCTTGAATAAATTCCCAAATGTTCGAACCTGCTTTGCACACGGTTGTATGTTAGGCCAAGCAAATTATGGTCGAAGATTACAAGGTTTTGACGGCCGACCAGATTTGTTTGAAGGAACGACAAATCCGAGAGAAGCACTTGGCCATCCAAATTTGTTTTTT
>CAIYXD010000409.1 GCA_903930085.1 uncultured Flavobacteriia bacterium | reverse complement strand
GTGCCCATGATTGTGTTTCAGGATTGTATTCCCATAAATCATTCAAGTACGCACTTGACGAGCCTTGACCAAGACAAATATATCCTTTATTGTTAATTGAAAATGAACTTGCCGAACCTCGTTCCAATCCATCGCCATTCATTCCTCCTATAGAAAGTTCGCTGTCCCAATCATTTTGAGAGGGATTGTAGGAATACGTTTTGCGCTTAAAACCAAAATCATCCAAACCTCCAAGTATAAACCCTTCGTTATTTAAAATAAAACTCGAACAACTGCCTTTTCCAGAACCATTTACGGAATCCTTCTGCATCCAGAAATTTTGTCCGAAAGCAAAATGGAAAATCCCAAAAAGAAAAAGAACCGAAAAACTAATTTTTTTCATGTTACAATAAAATAACGTGTTTGGTTTTTACTACTGATTTTGAATTATCCAAAGCAACGAGAATATAAATGCCAGGGTTTAAATCCGTGCAATTTATGGATTGCTTTTGAAGTGAATTAGATATGATTTCTTTCACCTTTCGGCCATCGGTTGTATATAATTCAAATTTTTCTACCAACGGATCCTCGGAAACAATAGTAAAAATACTACTTGCTGGATTAGGATAGATAGTAAGTGTTTTTGAAGATAAATCATCAAAATCTAAGACTGTTTGTGGCGTGTATTCCTGCATACTTGCTTTTTTTCCAGAATAACCTTTCCCAGTTCCAACATACGCTTTATTATTTACCACAAAAGAAACCGCATTTTTTCGCTCACTTCCTCCGTAAGGCGCCCGAATAGACCACTGATTTACTTCTGGATTGTAAGCCCAAAGATCGGATAATAATCCGCCATCGGAACCGAGACAAATATATCCAAAATCACCGATTGTAAAACTGCACGCTTCTCCGCGGTTACTTCCTGGAAGATCTGGAATTGCAGACCACTGATTGGAACCAGGGTTATATTTCCAAAAATCTTTTTTATACACATCTTGCGTCGCGCCAAGTCCAACGTATGCATTATTTTCAATGGTAAAAGAAGCAAGTTGGTAACGCACACCGCCAGGGAAATTGCTACGCTGTGTCCATTGATCTAGATTTGGTTTATATTCCCAAAGTTCTTTTGAATATAAGGAAGGTCCCATTTTTCCGCAACAGATATATCCTTTCGAATCTATGCTAAATCCGGTAGAAAAATAAATGCCCAATCCTCCTGCTCCAGGGAAATCTGCTTTCTGCAGCCACGTATTCGTTTGTGGATCGTATTCCCAAAAGTCTTTTAAAATAAAAGCTCCCACAGATTCTGAACTGTCAATTCCAGTTCCTACATATCCTTTTGATCCGATGGAAAAACCAACTGCATCTCTTCGAACGGTACCGGGTAAATTCGCTTTTTGCATCCAAGAATCATTCGACGCATCATATTGCCAAAGGTCATTCAAAACAACTTCACCTGTGTCAACTCCCGTTCCAACATAACCGAAATCGCCAATAGAAAAAGAAATCGCTCGTTCTCTTTTTAGACCTCCAAAATCATTTTTTTTAACCCAAAAATTTTCTGTTTGACCAAAGATTACAAATGGAAAAAGTAGTAAAATAGAAGTTACTAATTTTATCATGTTAATAGTAAATTAATTTTCCAGTTTTCAGTTGCTTGGAATGGTGTTTAATAGCATAATAATAGATGCCATTTCTTTCATTTCCGCGCGATAAAACATGATTTTGTGATTGGATTGGTTCTTCTTTCAGTAATCTTCCATCCGCTGAATAGAGAAGAATAGAACATTCTGATAAAAGCGAGGAATTGATTCCTTCGAATGAAAATTGAACCGATTCTGCTGCTGGGTTTGGAAATACATTTACCTCAATAGCTGCAATATCTTGTTCAGAAAGTGAAAGCGGATTTTCATAGAATTGCCAGAAATCATTCAAATTTATACCATTTGTTCCAGTTCCAAAATAACCT
>CAIYXD010000408.1 GCA_903930085.1 uncultured Flavobacteriia bacterium | reverse complement strand
TGGTTATTTTTAAACCAATTTTTGGATGATAAAAGAAGGTGATTTTATCGTTACTGCGTCAAATTCATTTACACGTAAACGATCTTCAAATGCGCAAACCTTAGTTGTTAAACGATTTTACCGCAGCTTCAACCGCTAGCTTCGTATTGCCAATGAATACCTCATCTCCATTGATACAAAAAGGGCGTTTCAAAAAAGTATATTCTTCCAGCATATAGTTGCGGTAATCCGCTTCGGTGAGGGTTCTTTCGTGCAAACCCATTGACCGGTATTTCATTGCTTTTTTGGAGAATAATCCCTCGTAAGAGCCAACTTTTTCCTTCAACCAATCCAGCGTTTCTCCATCGATATTGGTTTCCTTGATGTTAATCAATTCCACATCATCTCCAGGGGAAATCGCTTTTAAAATGCGCTGGCAAGTAGAACAAGCATTCAGTAAATAGATTTTCTTCATCTTATGCATTTTAGTCTAATAACTTCAAGTGTAATGCCGATGTAATTTGAAAGGAGTTCGTTGCATTTTGAACTCTATTGAAAATACAATCTGTATTAATTGTTCTGTAAAAATTCATCGTTGCGTTTCTTATCTTCTTCCGAACCAGGCGTATTGCAGCCTTTTACTTTTTTCTCAAACAAATAAATGAATTTTACTTGCGCTTGAATTGGCAAATAATTGGAACTATACCAATTTAAAGCAGCACAGCCTTTTCGCCATTCGTATATGCCGAGAATTGGAATTTGAACGCCTGGAATAAAGAAACTTCTGCGGCTTAATTTAATTCCAAATCCTAGCCCGTAATGCAATTGTGCAAGCAAAGGTTGTGGAACAGTCGGGTTTTCAAAAGAAGATTGACCCGTATAATTTTTATCGCCACTTTTTACGCGGAAATCGAAGTTTACACCCAAACCATTATCGATAAAATACCGTTTTGAAAGGTTGATATTCTTGTGAACTGAAAAACGACCATAAACGTACCCGTTATAAAAATCTCCAGTTCCGTTTGTAGTGGATGCAAGACTACCAAATGGCGTGTAATAATTCGTTGTCGTTTGTTCGGATCCTCCAAGTAATTTAAACCCAAGTCCCCAATCGTAGTAGGACACTAAAACTGTTTTGAGTGCGAGAGAAATTTTAGATCTTTTTTTAGGAAAATGTGCCATTCCAAGTTCCACGAAAGCACCAATTTTACCGGCTGGATCAATTGTGTAATCGATTGGTCGCCCATCGCTTGCAACTGCGGAATATATAGGATTATTTGCCGTTAATCGGGTGAATTGATAGGTTGCTCCGGCAGAAAATTGCAAACCATAAAACCGATAATCCTTGTAATCCGACTTCCCGAAAACATCTTTTCTGCGCTTACTTGGAGTTAAGTCGCGCTGTGCAAAAACGGTACTTAATCCGACCAAAAATAGGAGTGTTAAAATTCTTTTCATGTCCTCAATATACGTAAAAATACTTACTCACAAAGCGCAAGAATACTTTCCATTACTTCCTTGGAATCCCATCTTTCTTCAATATTTGGTGTTTCCATGATTTCATCCATAATCTTGCTTTGCACTTGTCCTTGCTTGTATGCAACGCTGTACCGAATCGTACTAAATGTAACTTGAGAATATAACGGCAACCATTTATCTGGGTGTAACTCGCTAAATTTCGCTTCAATTTTCTTCCGCAATAAAAACGCTGGATCAGCCACAAAATCGCGCATTACATAGTAATTATCCAAAGAAAGGTCTTGCAGAGCATCGCCATCTGGCTTGCGTTCAATATTGTATTCTTCAAAAATCGCCGGCCAATTGTCGCCATGTTTTTGGAATAATTCCCAAAGTACCGTGCAATCTTCAAATCCTGCGTTCATTCCTTGTCCATAAAACGGAACCGTTGCATGCGCTGAATCGCCCATTAAAGCAGTTTTTCC
>CAIYXD010000407.1 GCA_903930085.1 uncultured Flavobacteriia bacterium | reverse complement strand
CAGAATTCATTTCTAGCAATGTATCAAATTAAATAAAAACTTTTTTATGAAACGAATAACCGTAGTAGGAACAGGATATGTAGGTTTAGTGACAGGAACATGTTTTGCGGAGACCGGAAATCAAGTTGTTTGTGTAGATATTGATGCTTCTAAGGTAGAACGCATGCGCAATGGAGAAATTCCAATCTACGAGCCTCATTTGGATGTTTTATTCGAACGAAATATTCAAGCTAATCGCTTAACGTTTACTACAGATTTGGCAGAGGGAATTAAAGGTGCCGAAATTATTTTCCTTGCCTTACCAACTCCTCCAGGAGAAGATGGGTCTGCTGATCTTTCCTACATTCTTGGTGTTGCTGATCAACTAGGGAATTTATTGGAAGATTATAAAGTAATCGTTGATAAAAGCACTGTGCCTGTTGGAACGGCAGATAAGGTTCATTCGGCGATTGCAAAAAATGCACGTGTTCAATTCGATGTAGTTTCCAATCCGGAGTTTTTAAGAGAAGGTTTTGCGGTAGATGATTTCATGAAACCAGATCGCGTTGTCATTGGAACATCTTCTACTCGTGCTCAAAAAATCATGGAACAATTGTATAAGCCTTTCGTGAGACAAGGAAATCCAATACTTTTTATGGACGAGAAATCTGCAGAATTAACGAAATATGCAGCAAATTCTTTTTTGGCGACGAAAATAACATTCATGAATGAAATCGCAAACTTTTGCGAAATTGTTGGTGCAGATGTAGATAAAGTTAGAATTGGTATCGGTTCGGATGATCGAATCGGAAAAAGATTTCTATTCCCTGGAATTGGGTATGGCGGATCTTGCTTCCCAAAAGATGTGCATGCATTGGTAAATTCAGGAAACGAACATTCTTTTTCTTTTGAAATTTTAAAAGCGGTAATGGCTGTGAATGAGAACCAAAAAACAATTTTGATGCCCAAAATAAAAAACTTTTTCCGTGGGGATTTGAAAGGGAAAAAAATTGCAGTTTGGGGCTTGGCGTTTAAACCGGATACAGATGATATTCGCGAAGCGCCTGCTTTATATTTGATTGATGAACTTACAAAAGCAGGAGCAACGGTGTCTGCATATGACCCTGAAGCAATGAAAAATGTTTCGCAGTTAATTGGCGATAAAATAGAATACGCTCAAAATGAGTACGATGCTTTAATAAATGCAGACGCTCTTCTAATTTGTACAGAATGGGGGATTTTTAGAAATCCTGATTTTGATAGAATTGCGTCACTTCTAAAAGACAAAGTAATTTTCGATGGTCGAAACTTATTTGATGCAGAGGAGATGAATGAAAAAGGATTTTACTATAATTCCATTGGACGAAAGGTAGTAGGATAAAAACAAATGTTCCAATAGAAATGACTACTGAAAAAATTAAAGTTAATCCATAACTACATGAATAGACGCAAGCGAATACTGATCACTGGAGCAGCGGGATTTTTAGGGTCTCACCTATGCGACCGTTTTGTAAAAGACGATTACCATGTTATTGCCATGGATAATTTAATTACGGGAAGAATAAAAAATATTGAGCACTTATTCAAGTTGGAGAATTTTGAGTTTTATAACCACGATGTTTCCAAGTTTATTCATGTTCCAGGTGAGTTGGATTATATTTTACATTTTGCCTCTCCGGCAAGTCCTATCGATTATTTGAAAATCCCGATTCAAACTCTAAAAGTTGGATCTTTGGGAATTCATAATTGTTTGGGATTGGCAAAAGCGAAAGGTGCTAGAGTTTTAATTGCTTCCACTTCGGAAGTTTATGGCGATCCAACAGTTCATCCACAGACGGAAGATTATTGGGGAAATGTTAATCCTGTTGGACCGAGAGGCGTTTACGATGAGGCAAAACGCTTTCAAGAGGCAATCACGATGGCATACCATAATTTTCATGGAATTGAAACGCGCATTATTCGTATTTTCAATACGTATGGACCAAGGATGCGACTGAATGATGGCCGTGTATTACCTGCATTTATTGGTCAAGCGCTGAGAGGAGAAGATTTGACAATTTTCGGGGACGGATCACAAACAAGATCATTTTGTTACGTAGATGACTTGGTAGAAGGTATCGTTCGTTTATTACATAGCGATTATCCTTACCCAGTTAATGTTGGTAATCCGTCCGAAATTTCAATAAGTGATTTTGCCGAAGAAATAATAAAATTAACCGGCACGGATCAAAAAGTAATTTACAAAGATCTTCCAGTGGATGATCCAAAACAACGTCAGCCGGATATTACGAGAGCACAAGCTTTATTAGACTGGGAACCAAAGATTGATCGAGCGGAAGGTTTAAAAATAACGTACGCTTATTTTAGAAGTCTTTCTCATGAAGAATTGATGCAAACAGATCATAATGATTTTGATAAATATATAATTCGTTAATGGAATATTTTTCCCACGAAACAGCAATTGTAGATACTGGTTGTACAATTGGTCAAGGAACAAAAATATGGCATTTTTCACATATTATGTCTGATTGTACGATAGGTGAGCGTTGCAACATTGGTCAGAACGTCGTTGTTTCTCCAGGAGTTATTCTCGGAAACAATGTAAAGATCCAAAACAACGTTTCTCTTTATACAGGTGTTGAATGTGAAGACGATGTTTTTCTTGGGCCTTCCATGGTTTTTACCAATGTAACTAATCCAAGAAGTGGCGTAAATAGAAGAGGTCAATATGCCAAGACGATCGTTCGTAAAGGTGCAAGTATTGGCGCCAACGCAACAATTGTTTGCGGTCACGACATTGGAGAATATGCTTTTATTGGTGCAGGTGCTGTTGTAACTAAAACGGTTTTACCTTTCGCATTAGTCGTTGGGAATCCTGCTCGTCAAATCGGATGGATGAGTAAATTTGGTCACCGTTTGGAGTTTGATTCAAATGGAGTAGCAGTTTGTCCGGAAGGTGGCGATACCTATAAATTAGAAAACAGATTGGTTTACGTGTTATAATTGAGTTTTTTTATCTCAATTTTTTTTGCGCCAATAACAGTATTATTAAATAAAAAAACTATGATCAAAGCAGATCAAAAAATAAAGTTTGCAGTTGTAGGAGCTGGGCACATTGGAAAGCGTCATGCTGAAATGATTCGCAGGGATGATGAAGGTGAACTAGTTGCTTTTGTAGACGTTCGATCACCAGAAGAATGTAATGCGGTTGATTTTGGCGTTCCCTTCTTTTCAACGATGGAAGATTTATTTGCGGCAGGATTGGAAATTGACGTTGTAAATATTTGTACCCCAAATGGCTTTCATGCCGCGCAAAGTTTGGCTGCGTTGGATGAAAAAAAACACGTTGTCTGCGAAAAACCAATGGGCTTGACAAAAGATGGTTGCGAGAAGGTTATTTTTAAATCTTTGCAGGTTTCTCGTCAAGTTTTTTGTGTTATGCAAAACCGCTACTCTCCGCCTTCCGAATGGATTAAATCCGTTGTTGAAAATGGAATAATGGGTAAAATATTTATGGTTCAGTTGAACTGCTATTGGAATAGAGACGACCGGTATTATAAAAAAGGAGGTTGGAAAGGAACCAAGGATTTGGATGGTGGAACGTTATTTACGCAATTCTCCCATTTTATCGATATTATGTATTGGTTATTTGGTGATATTGATAACATTCAAGGAAAATTTGCTGACTTCAATCATCAGGAAACAACCGCTTTTGAAGATTCTGGATTTGTAAGTTTTGACTTCGTCGATGGTGGAATGGGATCTATAAATTATTCTACTTCCGTTGCCAACCAAAATCTTGAAAGTTCCATTACAATAATTGGAGAAAAGGGAAGTGTTAAAATTGGTGGACAATATATGAATGAAGTAGAAGTTTGTTCTATTGAAAATTATACAATGCCCGAATTGGCAGAAACCAATCCTGGAAACGATTATGGCGCTTACAAAGGTTCAGCGGCGAACCACAACTATGTAATTAGAAATGTAATTGACACATTAAAAGGAAGGACATCGGCAACTACAAATGCTTTGGAAGGTCTAAAGGTTGTTGAGATTATTGAAAGAATATATAAAGTTAGAAATGAACAATACAATGTATACTAAGTTAATTAAAAAAGAAGCCACTCTTGCAGTAATTGGATTAGGGTATGTAGGTTTACCAATTGCCCTTGAATTTGCAAGAAAAATTAAAGTTGTTGGTTTTGATATCAACCAAGAACGTGTTAACCTAATGAAGGAACATATTGATCCAAGTAATGAATTGGTAGCAAGTGATTTTGAAGGTTGCGATATTACTTTTACAGCTAATATAGATGATTTAAAAGATGTAAATTTCTTTATTGTTGCCGTTCCAACACCAATTGATGGTGCTAATTTACCAAATCTTAGACCACTTCTCGGTGCTTCTAGTACGGTTGGAAAAGTACTGAAAAAAGGAGATTATGTTGTCTTTGAATCAACGGTTTATCCAGGTTGTACAGAAGAAGATTGTATCCCAGTTTTGGAACAAGAATCTGGATTGAAATTCAAAGAGGATTTTAAAGTTGGTTATTCTCCAGAGAGAATAAATCCAGGAGATAAAGAACATACGTTACAGAATGTTGTAAAGGTTGT
>CAIYXD010000406.1 GCA_903930085.1 uncultured Flavobacteriia bacterium | reverse complement strand
GAAATACAAGAATACCGAAAATACAGGGATGAATGTCCGGAAGAACTATACGCATTGCGCTTCAACGATTTCCAGCAACAAACCTACTTTGCAACAAAACTGCCAGATCATAGATTCTATACAGTTAGTTACAACCAACCTTCAGGAACTAAACACCAGGAAATATATTATTCACAAGATGGAACGCTAGGCGTAGTTATAGACTATATCTACAATAAGAATGGAGTATTTATAAAAACAACAACGACACAAACACAACCGTGTATCTATATAGATGAACACAAGAAAAGCTATCGATTAATGGAAGAATTGTAATTGTAGTGAAAAATTAAGTTAGAATTAGTTAGCCATGAAATCTGAAATTCTATTTAGTGAAACTCAAAAATTCAAGCAATGGAGGTTGTGGGTTTTACTTTTTACATTTACCTTACTGATAAGCAGTTGTTTTCAAAGGGAATTGCGCGGAAAAGTGAGAAAATCTTCCGATAAGGAAACCTATTTGGTTTTCGATGAAGTTTGGGGTGAAATTTTTGTGGACGGCGAAAAATGGAACTTCAAAATTGGTGAAAAAGGAAAAATTCTACCAGGCGAACATTCTATTGATGGCTTAACAATTACAATTAAAAAAGGTACTACTTTTCACTTTAACTATTGGGGACCCTAATCTTCCTTAAATTTCTATCGCTCAATTTCTGCTATTTTTTTTTTAAATTTATGCTTGTTGAATTAAAAGAGAAATCGATAAAATGCAAAAATTAATACTTTTCCTATCGCTATTCGCCTCAATCGGTGGTTTAAGAGCGCAGTCCAAAGTATATACCACCAATGAATTCGGTTCCAATAAACAGCAATTTATGCTGATTGAAAACGGAAAAGTATTCACAACCAATGCTTTTGGCTC
The DNA here is from genome assembly GCA_903930085.1 of uncultured Flavobacteriia bacterium. Taxonomy (GTDB): domain Bacteria; phylum Bacteroidota; class Bacteroidia; order Flavobacteriales_D; family Crocinitomicaceae; genus M0103. Next base: position 1,789 of record CAIYXD010000406.1, on the reverse strand, counting down.
AAGTAAAAAACAATTCCTACTAATAGAAAGCGGTAAAGTCTTTACTACCAATGAATTCGGCTCCAATAAAAAGCAATTCATGCTTATTGAAAGTGGAAAAGTATTCACAACCAATGAGTTTGGCTCAAATAAAAAACAAATACTTCTTGTAGAAAGTGGTAAAGTTTTCACTACCAATGAATTTGGCTCAAACAAAAAGCAAATTGCATTTTTCGAATCGGGAAAAATATATACAACCAATGAATTTGGATTCAATAAAAAACAAATCGGATTACTAGAAGGCGGTGCAAGTTTGGCAGAAATGGTCGTAATACTTTCACGGTTTAGTTTGTTTTAAGTCTACAATATGCGTAATCTAATTTCAAAATCCCTCTTCACTATTTACTTTCTATTTGTATTTAACGCAAAAAGTCAAACGAGTTATTTCCCACCAAATACAGGTGATTCATGGGACACAATTCATCCTGCTTCCCTTAATTGGTGCGATGAACGTATCGATAGTCTATATGCTTTTCTGGCCGCTCAAAACAGCAAAGGATTTATTCTTCTAAAAGATGGAAAAATCGTTTTGGAGCAATACTTCAACGGACATTCTGCAACGTCTCCCTGGTATTGGGCTTCTGCGGGGAAAACCCTAACTTCCTTTCTCGTTGGCATTGCGCAGCAGGAGAATTATCTTTCAATTACCGATACAACTTCGACGTATTTAGGGACGGGTTGGACAAATTGCACGCCGGAACAAGAAGAAAAAATCACCATTTGGAATCAATTGACCATGACAAGTGGTTTGGACGATGGTGTTCCAGATCATTACTGCACGTTGGATACGTGTTTAAATTATTTGGCAAATCCCGGAACGCGCTGGGCATATCACAATGGACCCTACACGCTTTTGGATAATGTAATAGAATCAGCGGTTGGAATGACTTTAAATCAATACGCAACGCAAAAATTAAAAAATCCAACAGGAATGACCGGTTCCTTTTTTCAGGTTGATTACAATTCCGTTTTTTTCAGCACGGCACGAAGTATGGCGCGATTTGGATTACTGATAAAAAACAATGGAAACTGGAACGGAAACCAAATCATGACGGACGCAACGTATTTTAACGACATGCTAAATACATCTCAAAACCTGAACAAATCGTATGGCTACCTTTGGTGGTTGAATGGCAAACCAAGTTTTATGTTGCCCGGTTTGCAAACTGTTTTTCCATTTTCAATGCTGCCAAATGCTCCGGATGATGCGCTAATGGCTTTGGGAAAGGACGGGCAATTTATTAACGTTTCTCAAAGTGAAAATCTGGTTTGGATCAGAATGGGAGAATCGCCGGAGAATTCTGATGTTCCTTTTTTACTGAACGATGCGATATGGGAATATATCCACCTTTTGGGTTGTGAACCAATGGAAATAACAAGTAATGGTTTAATTTCGGATGAATTCAACGTCTCTCCAAATCCATTTTCAGATAAAATAACGGTTCATTCCAAAAGCGAAGTGAAAAATTGCATCCTTCTGAATGCAGTCGGTCAACTAGTTTGGTCTGGAACAGCAATTGAACAACACGATTTCACACAGCTTTCCTCCGGTTTTTATTTACTAAAAATAACCAGTGAGAACGGGGAAGAAACACTAAAATTACGCAAAGAATAATCGGTGAAATCCGCAAATAAAACGCAATTTATTTCGTGTATTCAGCACATAAAACAAGTAAACGAACAATGAACAAACCAGTCAAAGAAGCTTTCATTTCTAACGTTAAAGCGGATAATTTGCTGTATTGGTTGT
>CAIYXD010000405.1 GCA_903930085.1 uncultured Flavobacteriia bacterium | reverse complement strand
TCCCTGGTAGTATTGAAAAATATATTGTTCGGCAGGTTTCGTTTCGCGCATTTTGGATAAAAGCATTTGCTGGTAATCAAACACAACGCTTTTCACTTCCCCGACAAAAGGCAAATCGAAAGAATCTTCCAAATCGTCCACTACCACGTTGTGCAAGGTCTTTCCATTGGCATCAAATACTGCAATTTGCACTGGTAATTTAAAGATTGGGGACAATTCCAAATTCTGAATTTGTTTCACAGAAACGGTAACGGTTCCTTTCTCCGCATTTATTTTTTGCTGAACGTCTAGCAATGGGTGGCCGGAGCCCAAATACCATTGGTTAAAAAACCAGTTTAAATCTTCCCCGCTAACTTCTTCAAATGCGATGCGCAATTGGTGAAATTCAGCTGGTTTGAATTTGTTGGTCTGCAAATAATTCTTTATTCCTTCAAAAAATGCTTCGTCTCCCAAATAATTGCGCAGCATGTGTAATATTCTACCGCCTTTGTTGTAGGAATGACCATCAAACATTTGTTCCTTGTCGTCGTAATCCAACCAAATAAGGTTGTGGTATCCTTGTGCTTGGGAAGATTGGAAATAACCGTCTGCTTCTGCTTCAGCTTGAAAATCCGCCTCGTCTATTCCAAATTTATGTTCATCCCAAAGGTATTGCGAATAATTTGCAAACGATTCATTTAGGGACAAGTTAGACCAAGATTCGCAGGTTACCAAATCCCCAAACCAATGGTGAAATAATTCATGTGCAATCGTAGATTGGTCATTTCCATCTAACAATTCGCGATCTGTTTTATAGGCGTAATCCCCAAATACAACTGCTCCGGTATTTTCCATTGCTCCCGAAACATAATCGCGCACAACAATCTGACTGTATTTGTCCCAGGCAAACTCGTATCCAAGTAATTCAGAAAAATGGCGAATCATGTTTGGCGTTTCCCCGAAAATTGCTTTTGCTGATTTTTCCCATTCTGGCTCAACAATATAATTTACCTCCATTTTAGAGCCATCTGGTCGTGTATAAGAATCTTTTACTGTTTTAAATTCGCCAATCCCCATCATAAATAAATAAGGCGCGTGTGGCAAATCTTGTTTCCAGTGATCCGTTCTCGTTCCATTTGGATTTTTTTTGGAAGCACTTAGTTTTCCATTGGAAAGCGTCATGAATTTATCCTCTACTGTAATGAAAATTTCTTGGGTTGTTTTTGCATTTGGCGAATCAATAGTTGGAAACCAAACAGAACTTGATTCCGTTTCTCCCTGTGTCCAAATCTGTGGCATTTTATTAGGATCCTCTCCTTTTGGATTAATAAAATAAAGCCCTTTATCAGAAGTAATAGCGCTACTCCCGCCCGTTTTGCGTTCATCGGGTTTTGCTACATAGTTGATTACAACCGTATATTTTTCTTTTCTGCTGTAGGTTTTATTCAGTTTTATTTTCAAAGTCAAACTATCTAAATAGGAAAAAGAAAGATCCTTTTTATCCAGTTGAACGCTTAAAATGTCCATTCCTTTTGCATCTAAAATCAAACTATCGGAAGCATAAAAATGCGGTTTTGCGGTAATTGTAGCAATCCCATTCATACGTGAATTTGTCCAATTAAAATTAACTTCTAGCTTGGTGTGAATTAAGTCGGTAAGAATGGTTTCAGCTGCGCGGTAAGTTGGTCGTCTTTCTGGTGTTTTCACCGAATCAACTGCTAATAGCGTGTCTTTTGTGTTTTGATTACCGACCGTTGTACTTACATTTTCTGGAGTATCTGATTTCTTTGTACCACAAGCAACAAGGGTAAGAAGGCAGATAATTGCAATGCTTTTTTTCATGTGTCAAATTAGTTTACGTAAAATTCAACAATTAATTTGAATTCTTACCAATAAAAATATCCAAGTAGCTGCAGTTTCGATTACTTTTGGTAAAAATAATTGAAACATGTCAAATCATAAATGGAGTTTTGATGGCGCGGATACTATCGTTGCAGAAGGTGCTGTTATCAAATGGGACGATCACCGGTTTTTTACTTTAACCTATAAAGGCCAGAAATTCTTTGGTGAACTTTTGGAAGACCAATCCGAAAACAATTTTCTGAAACTAAAAATTAACCACCGTGTTTTTGAGGTGCATAAAAAAGGAGAATTGGACGAATTGATTTCCGCCATGGGATTAGATATTCCCAAAGTTCGGAAATTGAAGGAATTGATCGCTCCGATGCCGGGAAGAATTGTTCAAGTTGCAGTTTCAATTGGTCAAGAATTGGCAATTGGAGACGAAATACTTTCTTTGGAAGCAATGAAAATGGAAAATGTTTTAAAAGCGGAAGGCGTTGGTATTGTAAAGGCAATTTTAGTAAACGCAAATCAAATTGTTGATAAAGGAGCAGTTTTAATCGAATTCGAATAAGCTTTTTAATCAACTATATATTTAATTAAAATAGAGTAAAGATGGAAGAACAGATGTTGATCACAACGAGCACCAATCTAGAAGGTTTTACAATCAAAAAACAATTGGGATTAGTGAGAGGAATTACGGTTCGTTCGCGCGGATTAGGCGGTAATATTGCTGGTGGATTTATGGCAATGTTTGGTGGAAAAAGCACAATCTATACAGAGCTTTGCGAGAATTCAAGAGAAGAAGCATTGCGATTGATGATTGACAACGCAAAACAAACTGGCGCAAATGCAATAATAAACATGCGTTACGAATCCAACGAGGTAATGCAAGGCTTAACAGAAGTTTTGGCATACGGCACAGCAGTGCTCGTGGAAGAAAATTAAACTTTCAAGTAGCTAAAAAGGTTCAAAATTGTAGCCTTTTTAGTTACCTTTTTACAGCGCAAATGCTTTCTTAATAATTGTTGGATGTAATGTTGAGAACTCACTTATGCACCATTCTTGAAATTTTTTAATGTCATTTGAATCCGTAATCCACTTTAGCGCTTTGAATAGTTCCTTTTGAAATAATAGCGCATCAAAACTAACTTTCGTAAGAATCTTTTTGGTCAATTCTAGCATAGCATTTTGTTTTTGTTCGATACAATTTAAAGCTAAAAAACAAGAAAAGCAAGAATTAAACGCACTAAAAATTGAAATAAATCAGAAAGAAGTGAAACTTCCTCACTTACAAATATTTAGGAAAATACGCAGTAGAAATAATTCTAACCGATAATTTTTTGTTTGATCACTTGGTAAATCTCAAGAGTTACTTTGTCATAAACGTAAATTAAAACATGCATGTTTTCTGCATTATGTGTGGTTGTAACGCCAGCTTGTCCGAGTTGATTTGGCAGAATAAAGCTGTAATCCAAATAATATTTCCCGCTATTCAACATCGTTGAAGTTAGCGATCGTCCCCACGTTTGGCCATCAATCGTTCCGCGCATAATATCTCTGTGCACGTAATCAGGCGTAAATACATTGGTTACATTTTGGGGTCCAACCAATGAATCTTCCATAATATAAACAATCATTGCCAATTCATTTGCAAGCGTATTATCTAATTTCTCCACTTCTGTGTGTAAGAAAAAACCATGTTTTGGCAATTCAAAATAGTTTAGTTTCGCTTTAATTGCAACTTTTAGGGGCGAAGCCAAAACTGTATTCGTTTTTGTTGACCAAGAGCCAGAAGCTGGAAAATACTCTCCGCCATCGTTTGTTCTGCTAATTGTTCCGGCTGGGTTTCCAAAAAACCCGGAATTTGTCAAGGTATATCCAAAGTACTTGCCCAATTCCAAACCATTGGCATTTTTAAAATCAATTGTATATCCTTGCGCTGTATTAATATCTTGGAAGGAAGAAGTTCCACTAATTGTATTGGAGGCATGAATACTTGCAACGAAAACACGCAAGGGATTACTAGCGTGAATTGCATGGGCTATTTCTCCTGCTTCAGGACAATAACTACAATTATGGCCAGTAAAATCTTCAATCAAAACATTTCTATTTGGATTTTCATTCGGAATACTGGAAAAATCAGGCCATTCATTTGCAACATAATCACTCCAATTTCCCGCATAAATCGTTGTGTCCAAATCTGTATTAACCTTTGGAGGAAATGGATTCTCCACTTTGTCACAAGAAGATAATAGAACTGCGACGATTGTCAGAAGAGCAAAAAAAGATCTTTTCATACCGTAAAATTTAGAAACTATGGGTTAAAGAAAAAGTCAAGCCGTTGGAAGCTGGAACTGGTCGGCAAACGCCTCCAACACAAAATAAACCAGCTCTTTGGCGACCATATCCAAGTGTAAACCTTGTTGCTTCGCGAATGTAACCAACATTAAAATATGGATGGTGTGTACGATGGTGACTGTCTTGGTTCCCAAAATTATATTGATCCATCGCACTTACAAACCAATGGGAATTGATGGTGTATTCTATTAATAATGTTGCCCAATCTCCTTTGTCAACAGCCCTTGCGTCTCCATAGTTAATACTATTTTCATTTTTGAAATCGATTAAGCGAACATCGTTTTCTAACGAATCTCTTCTGTTCACAAAGAGCGTTTGAGCCTCCACACGAATAGATTGCTTGTTGTTGAATTTATAACCCAACTCCAAAACAAAAACATTAGACTTAATTAGACCAACTTCTTTTGTCACCGTTGCAACATCATTGTTTACTACAATATTAAAATAACTAAATATTAAGTTAAAGTTTTTATTGAATTTTTTCGTGATGTTAAAATTGATATCTCTCCAATACAAACTATCGCTCATATCAAAAGGTCCGCTCGTATACGTCACGCCCGTTGAATCCAAGGGATTAATGCCAGCTGTATGGCGCATTGGTCGGTAAGCACTAGAATAATTGAAATTTACAGAAGTTCCATATTTTCCGCCAATTTTAGAGCCTTTTTTAAAGGAATACAAAACTTCCGCCTGGTAAGCGATTTCACCAACTGGCTGCGTAGCATAAGGGTACAATGAAGCAACAAGATTGTAGGTATGTGTTTTATTTAAAGAAGGAAGGTAATTGATCAATACATTTTGTAATTGCTTCGTTCGATCCGATCGATAACTCATGTTATCCGCCGATTTTGCAGAAAGTAAAATACCCAAGCCTTTTTGGGAATAACCAAGATTTGCAACTGCCGCATGGCCAGTATTATAAATATATCCATTATCTTGGGAAGGATCCTGGCCTTTCATAACATATTCTCCATCAAACGCGAACTTTCCGTAACGCAATTTCACTCTACCACCATACGTTGCAACATTTTCCGGAAGAATAAGCGTAGAATTATCGTCTTTCTGGTATTTACTCACAAATGAAGCGCCAACTACAATATCTAGTTTTTTATCTGCGAGCTTTTTTATCGTTTCGTTTAGGTGTATTTCTCCATCAATTCCCCGCACTATTCCTTGGCTATACTCAATTCTGCCATCTAGAAAAGCGTACCGTTGGTAGCCATAAACAGCTTTGATTACTGCACCTTTTGCAGGCCGAACAATAACGCGCATTCCATCCAACATGTTATCGTATCCCAGAGCTCTGTCTTCGTAGGTTCGCAAAGACAAACCCGTTCCAAATTGCTCATAAATGGAACCTAAAGTTATATCAATAAAATCGTTGGTATATCCAACATACCGCATTCCCAAACCTGTTCCGTCGAAAGTAGAAGGATATCCTTGGATCCTAGGCAAATACGATTCAAACCGCATTCCTGCTTTAAAATTCCCTTGTGTATAAAAAATATTCATGTAGGAATTTAGGAGCCCTTTTTCGGACGGCTGCGAAGCTCCAATTAAAGAATCTTCATTTAAATACTGAAAAGTTGTTTCAAGATTTCCTGTAAAATTTCCAGGAGTAACCTGACTAAAACCTAAAAATGGTCCTAAAATAATGAGTAGATAAATAATGCTTTTTTTCATGTATTTCTTTCAATAGTTTTGCCTTATTCTGCGGCTGCAAGTTTCTTGATCTCTTCGTACAATTTCTCTTCGTCTCCTGGCGCATAATTATTGTGCGAATACACAATATTTCCTTTCGAATCTATTAAAAAAGTATGTGGAACATTGTTTACGCCCATTGCGCGTTTAAAATCTCCGTTTGGATCCATTAAAACTAAATACTCCCATCCTTTTCCATTCACGTAAACAGGCACAGAATTCATGGTTTTTTGATCGTCGATTGAAACTGCAACAAGATTTACACCTGTTTCTTCCTGCCAATCCGTGTAAAGTTCATGAATTGTATTTAACTCCCTTTTACATGGCGAACACCAAGTAGCCCAGAAACTAATTACAACAGGTCCGTCGAATCCTAAATCACTCGTATTTACAGATTTTCCATTCATATCTTTTAGTTGGACGGATGGTAATTGTTTCAATTCTTTATGTGTTTCAGCAGCATCTTGAGCAAAAAAATGGAAGCTCAAAACGGTGTAAACAAAAGCTAAGACGATTCTTTTCATGATAATTAGTTTTATAGTTTTTCGGAAGATTTCAAAAACCTTGCCGTAAACAAAGATACACTGAAACTTGAGTTTCGCAACGAAAATTTTAGCGTTAACTCTTGTATTCCTATTTAGATAAAACTGCTTTATTCCTATTTTAAATTCAGAAAATAATTTGTTAAAATAGTGGGTTAGCCTATTTTTATTGCAGTTTGATTCGATTCTTAGACTTTTATTTTCTATATTTGAATATTACTTTTGCAAAATTGTAATTCAAAACAAGCACATTATGAAAAAAAATATACTCTTTAGCGCCCTGTTTTCCATCCTAAGCTCTAGCTTAATTGCACAGGATGGAATTTCTATTCAACACGACGGAACAGGTCCAGACATTTCTGGTTCAATCTATTCTGTGAATTTATTTGGTACTTCGCCAGAACTTGTTGGAGGCGTATTGGATGTTCATTTCATAGTAACTAATACTACCGGTTCTGATCAGCAATGGAAAATTACCCGCAAGAAAATTTCAGTTCCTGCATCTTGGAACGATCAAGTTTGCTGGCCACCTTTATGCTACAACACAACTGGTGCAATTTATTCTACGCCAAATTCAGGTGGAAACCCTGCGCCAACAATTATTAATGGAACTGCAGAAACAACAAATAGCGAAATTGCAGAATTAAAACCGCGTATTACACCGGATCAAAGTTCAGCGAGCTATGCTTTATATAGATATTACATCACAGAAACAACAACTGGTAACTATTTGGATTCTGTAGATTTGGAAGTTAACTTTACAATGGGTGTTTCGAATATAAAGCAAGAAATTAGCGTTTCTATCGCACCAAATCCAGCAACTGATTTTGTTTCAATTAACTTAAATGGCATTGAAACTGCTGCAATAAAAATTGTAGATGTTTTAGGAAACACTGTCTTTAGAGATTCTTATTTTTCAGGCGTTAAAAAAATTGATGTTTCTAACTTTAAGAATGGCATTTACTTCGTAATGATAGAATCTAACGGAATTAAAACCATGACTCGAAAAGTGGTTATAAAGCACTAATTTCTGCATCTTTTTATAAAGACCACTTATGCGTGGTCTTTTTTTATGTCTAAACATTCTTGTTTTCGTATATTTGAATCAAATCATTTTGAAATTGACCGAGTTAAAATCCGAATATCATACTGCACTTCGGGCAGCTGTTGAAGCTTCTGAAAAAATAATGGAAATTTATTTAAACGGTTTTGAAACGAAATTTAAATTGGATGGCTCCCCTGTAACGCAGGCGGACCTCGCTGCTTCTACAATCATAGATTCCTATTTGGAAACAACTGGAATACCAATCACAAGTGAGGAAAGTATTAAAATTGATTACGACATTCGAAAAGAATGGAAGGAATCCTGGTGTGTAGATCCTTTAGACGGCACAAGAGAATTCGTGAAAAAGAATGGTGAATTTGTAGTAAATATTGCTTTGATTAGCGATGGGGTTCCTGTTTTCGGGATAATTGCTTCGCCTGTAAATAGAAATATTTTGGTTGGTGGAAGGGAAATCGGTGTGTACCTTATTGCCTTCCATGATTTAACTAATTTAGAACATTGGGTAAAATTGGAAACGCCAAAAAACGTAAATATTCCGCTGATTATAACGTGTTCAAGAAGCCATGATTCGGGGCCAATTCTAGATTTTTTGAAAGAATTACAACCGAAACACCCAGAAATTAATTTTATCAAAAAAGGTTCTGCTCTTAAGTTTTTTGACTTGGCCGAAGGGAAAGCGGATGCTTATCCTAGATTTGCGCCAACAATGGAATGGGATATTGCTGCCGGTCAGGCAATTTTGGAAGCGCTTGGGGGAACAATTGTTCACGCCGCAACAAACCAATCGTTAGTGTATAATAAATCGGATTTAACCAATCCTTCTTTCCTTGCTAAATCCAATGCATTACTTAAAATGCAATGAAAAAATTTACCGCCATATTGCTGATTTTAATTCCATTTTTCCATGCAATGGGTCAGCAAAATACGCTGCTTTTACATTCTTTTTTCAAGGATTGTTTACTAGATAACTCCGAAAAAAATAGTTCCGTTGGATCCTCTTTTTTTCCAAAATTTGAAAGTGAAACAGGAATTAATTCAAGACTTAAAGACAGTAGTTTACAATACTACGATGTAACAGAAACACTTTTTAAAAAGCACCTTTTTGAAGCTAAAGGACAGAACTACTATTTGACAATTTCACCAGTTATTGATTTGGCAAAAGGCAAAGATTTATCGGATACATCCGAAAGAAAATTATTTCAAAATACAAGGGGATTTTTTATAGAAGGTGATTTATTCAAGAATTTTTCGTTTTCAACCTACTTATTTGAAAATCAGAGCAGGTTTGCACGCTATGAATCTGACTATTATTCTTCTGTTGGTGAATTGTATCCAAATTCCAGCGAGGGTTACACAACTCAAAATGCGGTAATTCCTGGAAGCGGGAGAACAAAACCATTCAAGGAAACCGGATTTGATTACGCCTATGCCACTGGAAATATTGTATATAAACCGCATCGATCCATACTTTTGAGCACAGGAAATACTTCTCATTTTATTGGAGATGGACACCGCTCTATTTTGCTTTCCGACAATAGTGCACCCGCACCATTTTTCCGAGGTACATTTCAACTTTCACCGAAATGGAAATTTGATTATTTACGAATGCGCTTGGTAAATCTTTTGCGTAAACCTGCGAGCTCCTCCGTTGAATCGTATTACGAAACAAAAGGATATTCTGTAAATTACCTTTCTTATTTGCCAAGTCCCAAACTATGTATTAGCTTTTTTGAAGGTATCGTTTGGTCACGAGGAGACTCAATTCTTTCTAAAAAAGTGCACCCGCTTTTCTACAATCCTATTCCGCTTGTTGCAAATTTATCCCTTTCTGAAAAGGAAATTTATTCCATTATTGGTTTGAATTTATCTTATTCTCTTGTTCCAAAACATAGATTTTATGGGCAATTTGCACTAGGAAATTTAGACGCCAAACAAATAGCGTATCAAATAGGCTATCGCGGATACAATTATTTTGGGTGGAAAAACTTTATGGTACAATTGGAATACAATTCCGTTTCCAAAAACATGTATTCTTCTAGTAATCCACGCTTAAATTACAGCCATTACAATTTGCCTTTAACACATAGTAAAAGCAGTTCCTTTCAAGAATTTATTTTGCGTAGTAATTTTGAACGGAAACGATTTTATATCGATATAAAAAGCATCGTGTATCTTGTGAAGGATTATTCTTCCCTTGATCTTTTAGCAGTTCAAAAAATTGTTACCCGAGAAACGGGATCTATTTTTCTTCAAAAAATGGAACTTGGTTACCGCTTTAATAAGAAAATGAATCTTACCATTTTCAGTAGTTTACAATTTCGAACTGAAATATTTTCGGAAAAACAGCATTCGAACCAAATATTCATTGGGATACGAACAGGAATTACAAACCATTACAACGATTTTTAATGCGGATTTTTAGCCTAATAGCACTTCTTTTTCCTTTCGTTATTTTCGGACAAAGAATTACCGAAACGATAACGGAAGAAATGCCGAATGATTCTGTCTTTCCTGCTTCTCTTCAACTGCACACATCTGTAAAACCATATAGTTTAAGTCAAAAACAGCAAGCTGCTTTGGTTCGTTTTAATCGTAAATCGCGCCTTTTTTCGGGAGATTTAAACCCTTTGATTGATTTAAATTACCGCTATTTCAAT
>CAIYXD010000404.1 GCA_903930085.1 uncultured Flavobacteriia bacterium | reverse complement strand
TTATTTTTGTTTTATGTCGGTAAGTAAAAGGCTTTATTGGGTTGCACAACTAGTTGGATGGGGTTTTTATGCTTTTTTGATTTTTCTCGCTTCGTATTTAAAACATCCAGAAAAGATCGATGGTGTTTTAGTGGTTAAACTCTTCAGCCAAATACTTTTAGCCATTTTTGCAACGCATCTTTTACGCGCTATTTATTTACATTGGAATTGGTTGAATTTAAAGCTAACAGCGCTAATTCCTAGGTTGTTTATAACGTCTCTTTTTTCGTCCATTTTCATTTCTTACCTAACGGCACTGATTTCTAGTATTGTTGATCAAAAAGAGCTTGAAAATCAAACTTTTCTTGTGTTTTCTTCTAACGTACTTGCAATGTTTATTGTGCTGCTTTTTTGGAATGCGCTCTATTTTACATTTCATTTCTTTCAAAAATCCCGAAAACAGGAGTTGAACAATAGCCATTTGGAGGTGAGTAGGAATGAACTTGAATTAAAAAATTTACGTTCGCAGTTGAATCCACATTTCCTGTTTAATTCCTTGAATAATATCCGCGCGTTGATTGATATTGAGCCAGCGAAGGCAAAAATAGCAGTTACAACTTTGTCCAATTTACTAAGGAATTCACTGGTGCATGGAAAGCAAAATTTAATTTCACTCGAGGAAGAATTGGTAATCGTTTCGGATTATTTGGAGATGGAGAAAATTCGTTTTGAAGAACGACTTAAGATTCAACTAAAAATTGATTCCAATCTTCTTTCCATCCAAATTCCGCCCTTTACATTGCAAACGTTGGTTGAAAATGCTGTAAAACATGGCGTTTCGAAAAGCATTGAAGGAGGGACGATTTTGGTTTCTGCAAACCAAACGGGAGAAATGATTGAAATTACCGTGCAAAATTCTGGAACAATCAGCGGTGAATCTGGAACGAAAATTGGCATTGAAAATATAAAGCGAAGGCTAGAATTACAATTCAAAGGAAATTCTACGTTTGAATTACTCGAAAAGGATGGTTTTGTAGTGGCCTGTATTCGACTAATAAATAATAAAAAAGATAAATTTTTAAACCATGAAAATATTTAGAACGTTATTAATTGAAGATGAGAGACTTGCTAGAGAAGAACTAAAGTCTTTGTTAAAGGATTTCATGGAGATTGAAATCGTTGGTGAAGCACGAAATGGTTCAGAAGCCTTGGAAATGATTAAAAAACTTTCGCCAGATTTACTTTTTCTAGATATTAACATGCCGGAGATGAATGGTTTTGAGATGATTAAGCACTTGGAAGAAATTCCGCAGGTAATATTTGTCACGGCATACGATGAATTCGCTCTAAAGGCTTTTGAAGTGAACGCTTTAGATTATCTTTTAAAACCTGTCGACCCCAAGCGTTTGCAAGAAGCAATTAAGAAACTAAGCAATGGTGAAGAGGATTTTAATTCCCCTTCAGATCTATTTTTAGCTTCGAAAGACCGAGCTCTTACTTTGGAGGACAAGGTTTTTATTAAGGATGGCGAAAAATGCTGGTTCATTGAACTGCGTAAAATACGAATGTTGGAATCCGATGGAAATTATGTTAAAGTTTATTTTGACACAAGCAGACCATTGTTATTGCGTTCTTTGAACAGTTTTGAAGAACGGTTGGACGCTAGGTTTTTCTTTCGTGCCAACAGGAAATTCATCATCAACCTTCAGTGGGTTTCCTCTATTGAAAACTGGTTCAATGGTGGCTTGCGCGTGGAATTAATGGAGGGGGAGAAGGTGGAAATTTCTCGCCGACAAGCGATTCGATTCAAAGAAGTAATGAGTCTTTAAAACCAACCCAGATTATTAAGCTTGGGCTGCTATTTCAATTGAATTTTCTGAGATCGTGATACGGCGAGCCTTGTATAATTTTCCAATTGCTTGTTTAAATGTCTTTTTGCTCATTCCAACTTCTTCTCGAATTTGATCTGGATCGGATTTATCGGATAAATAAAGTATTTTACGTTCCTGTAGCATCTCTAGTAAACGCTCCGCCGCTTCGTCGAATTTCTCAAATCCAGCTTTTTCTAAGCGCACGTCAACTTTTCCATCTTCACGAATGGTATAAATGAAGCCTTTTTCGAAAGAGCCACGTCGCAGTGGGCGACTCACATCGTTTCTATAAATTATTCCAGCATATAGATTAGCGACAACAACTTTGATTCCTAAATCTGTTGTATCTCCAATCATAATATCCATTTCTTGGTTAATTAATTCAATATCTGTACATTCCTTAAAATACCGATTCACCTTTGTGGAAGCATACAATCTATCGGTTAATTGATCCAATTGCAACGTTACAAGGTAGTATTTCCCTTCTTCCATCAATTGATTTTGCTCTTTAAATGGAACCATCAGGTCTTTTTCGAGTCCCCAATCTAAAAATGCTCCAAACGCATTGACTTCTTTCACCTTTAAGTAGGCGAATTCTTCTAAAATAATTTTAGGGTTTTCGGTTGTTGCAACTACTCGGTCTTCAGAATCTTTGTAAATAAACACAGAAACAATTTCACCTTCGTGCATGTCATCCGTGATATATTTTCCCGGTAGAAGAACGTCATTGTCTTGATCATCAGACAAATAAGCTCCTGGAGCTGTAAATCGTAAGATGGTTAATTCATTGTATTGTCCAATATTCATCTGCTAAAAATAGAGTGCAGATGCTAATTTTGAGTTCAACACCATACACGGTAAATTCTGATCATTTGTAATCAGAGATTGTGCAAAGGTATCAAATTGTGGCAACAAACTTTCAGAATGGTATGCAATACCTATTAAATCGATTGATTTTTCTTTTGCATAGTTCAATACTTTTTTCTGAAAAGTGCCGCTTTCGGTTAACAATTCAAGTTTACAAGTGATATTTCTTCCGTCGTATTGATTTTTAACGATAAGCATTCGGTTTTTCATTTGTTGACTCAACAGCTCGTCGTTGTGTTTTTCGCCGATAACATGCACTGTTGCGCCATAGAAATTAGCCATATCTCCAGCTAATTTGACGATTTGCAAACTTTCTTTTGTAAGATCAATAGCGATTGCTATATTTTTCATTTCCTTTAGCGGCGTATCTTTTTGAACGATTAAAAATGGTGTATCGGAACTTGTAATAACTTTCATTGCATTGCTGCCAAACAACTTCTGTAATCCTTTTGATCCGTGCGTCCCCATTATTACGAGTTGCGCTCCTTCCTTTTTGGCAATCTTTCCAATGTCTTCAAAAATAGATCCTTCCCGAACCAATTTTGTTATTTCTACACCATCTGGTCTATTTACGTTGGAGATTACATCATCCATTTTTAAGTTAGCGCGAATGGCATCTGAGCTTGTTGCTGTTAAATGCAACAGTTGAATTTCTGTATGTACATGTTTTCCAAGGTGCAAAGCAAAAGCTAAAGCTGCATCACCAACTGGAGAAAAATCGTAGGGAACTATGTATAAATTCTTAATCATTGTTTTGCTTTTAACAAAAATAGACTAAAAAAGAGTTGCATTCTTTTAAAAAATCAACCAATGAACAAATGAAACATTTGAGCGACTATTTTGAGGGAATACATTAATTTTTGCGCCTCTTATTTTTTTTTCCAAGAGTTGCATTCATGTTTTCTGGATTGCGACGGTCGCGTCGTGCGGCTTTTTTATTCAAGTCATTTTTTATTGCGATTGGATTTTGAACGTCTTTTTCTGGTGTTGTTGCAATATGAATATTTCCACCGCCCGGTGAACTTTTATCTTGGGGATTTTCCCATTTATTTTTAATTTCTTGTTTTTCTATTTTTCCCGTTCTTTCGTTTTTAACAAAAATTTCTGTCTTGGAATCTGCAGCTTTGTTAATGCCGATAACGTCTTCTTTTAATAGCCAT
>CAIYXD010000403.1 GCA_903930085.1 uncultured Flavobacteriia bacterium | reverse complement strand
TGGTAGTGCGGTTCGTCTAGATTACAGGTTGTAAAACGTCCTTGTTTGAAATGAATTTCCTCGTTTTGTTGTCGTTTTGCAACGCCCATGTATAAATACATTTCATCTTGCTGGAGTTTTAATTCTTCAATAAATCCTTTTTCCGTTTGAAAATTATAGCGAATACTCGTAGCTATAATTTCTTCCGATCCATCCGTGAACTTTGGGTATTCGACTTTTACACTATCCTTATCGTAGGAATATCTTGCCCAAACTTCATCTTTATTTAAATCGATTAAAAGGTAGCCGGCCGACATTGTAATTTCTCCGTAAATCAATTTCGCATCGCCGTACAAATGAACTTGTTTGTTTTTTAAATCGGTGTAAATAGAATCTCTGGAAGAGTAATAAATAACATCTTCGATACTTTCGTCGTTTAATTTTAAAGTATCTCTAAAAGAATTTGTTTGGGCGTAACTATCCAAGGCTCCCAACATTATTAACAATGTACCGAAGATAAAAATGAATATGGAACGTTTATTGGTCAAAAATCCAATGTAAATTTGTTCGTATTGTATGAATAATGGTGCAAAACTATTAAAATTAGCTCTTACCAATGGAAAAAATATTGACTTATAACAGAAACCTGCTTTATTTATTGTTTTTTGCACTTTTTTGCAGCGCGTTTGGTTTTGGTCAAAATTCAACTACGGAGCAACGCTCAATTAAAACAATCGTTATTGACGCAGGTCATGGCGGAAAAGATCCTGGTTGCCATGGGGCTTCTGCCAACGAAAAAACGGTTTGTCTCAATATTGCGCTCAAGCTTGGCGAGTCCATCAAGAAAAAGTATCCTGGAATAAAAGTGATTTATACCCGCGACAAAGATGTTTTTGTAGAATTGGACGAACGTGCCAATATTGCAAACAAATCGAAAGCAGATCTTTTTATTTGTATTCACGCAAATGCGGCAAGTGCCACAGCGTATGGAGCAGAAACGTATGTTCTTGGTTTACATAGAACAGAATCCCAACAAAAAGTAGCAGAACGGGAAAATTCAACGATTTATTTAGAGGAAGATAAAGGAGAAAAATACAAAGATTTTGACTTGTCGCCAGACGCAATTATTGCCCGTCAAATTCAATTAAAAGTATTCCTAGATCAATCCATAAGTTTTGCAGATAAATTGCAAAAAGAATTCACAAAACTTGGGCGATACAACCGAGGAGTCAAGCAAGCTGGATTTTTGGTTTTATACAAAACAACGATGCCAAGCGTTTTGATTGAAACTGGATTTTTAACCAATCCATCGGAAGAGAAGTTTTTATCGGATACTGTCGGTCAGCGAAAAATGGCAGCTTCCATGTTTTCTGCATTTGAAAAATACAAAATGGAATTGGAAGGCGTAGATTCAAAAACTTTGGGCAACAATGAAAGTACGCCAATCATTTCTAACACGGTAGAGGAAAATCTAGAAAAAGATAAAGTTGTTTTTCGCGTTCAAATAGAGACTTCTGAGACGAAAGTTGCAACAACATCTGCTAAGTTTAACGGCTTAAATATATTTGAATACAAGCAAGATAATTTATACAAGTACACGTCAGGTAGCTTTATCCATGATTTCAAGGCTGCGAATTTGTACAAAAATGAACTGCGTAAACAAGGTTTTCAACACGCTTTTGTTGTTGCCTTTCTCAATGGGGAACGTATTAATTTAGAAAAAGCTATTAAATTAGCAGAAAAATAAGATTTTGAAGATCTCTAAAGAAATTAAAACAGGTATAATCGCAATTGCAGCGGTTGGATTACTGATTGCAGGTGTCAACTTTTTGAAAGGTAATAGCTTTTTTGGCGGTGACGATGTGTATACCGTTTATTTCCCGAATTCTGGCGGTGTTGCTGTTTCAGGATCTGTAATCGTAAATGGCGTAACGGTTGGAAAAGTATTGAGTATTGATCTAACCAATAGTAAAGATTCTACAAGAAAAGTTGTCATGACTTTCAATATCCAAGAAAGAAATTTCAAGATACCGCGAGGTTCTGTTATTGAAGCTGGCGCAATCGATTTATTCAACAAAGGACTTATTTTAAAGATGAATCCGGACCTTACGGGTGGTTTTTTTAAACCGGGAGATGAATTTCAGGGAATCGTCTCCATTGATATTACTTCGCAAGTAAAAGCATATGCAGATCCTTTAGTTCAAAAGGTACAAGTCGCGCTAAGTTCTATTGATAACATGGTGAATTCACTTTCTGCATTTTGGGATACAACTGCAACTTCTCAGTTAAAAGGAAGCATGAAGGAGTTACAAACTGCGATCCATAAGTTAGGAAATGTAGCAGGTGAAGTAGAAGGGATGTTAATTAGCGAGAAAGTTAAATTCGCTAAAATAATGACCAATGTAGAAAGTATTACTTTAAACCTAAAGAAAAGCAACGAGGAGGTTTCTTCGATTATTGGTAACACTAAAAAACTAACTGACGACTTGGTAACTGCTGATTTTAAAACGGTTATATCCAACGCTTCTCAAACATTGAAAAATCTCAATGCGGTTTTAGATAATGCGCAAAAAGGAAATGGCTCCCTTGGAAAACTCTTAAACGATGAAAAATTGTACAATGAATTGGTTGGAACGAACAATGACCTACAAAATCTTGTTACTGATTTGACCTTGCATCCGGAGCGGTATATTCACTTCTCCGTTTTAGGGTCAAAGACAAAAGGTTTACCCCTGACGGGCAATGAAGAAAAAAAATTAAGAAAATTATTAGACTCAATTCCGGATTAAAATATGGTTTCAAGTATACTTTTTGCTTTATTATCGTTGATTGGAATAGGATTTTTCACGTTCAACCTATTGAAAATTCGCTTCAATATTCAACTTGGAAGAAAAATTGATCGAACAGACAATCCTTCTAAACGTTGGAAAACGATGTTACTCGTCGCTTTCGGACAGAAGAAAATGTTCTCGCGCCCAATTCCAGCATTACTTCATTTTTGTTTATATGCTGCCTTCGTAATAACACAAATCGAATTAATCGAGATTTTCGTGGATGGAATATCTGGTCACCATCGCGTATTTAGAGATGCGTTAGGTGGTTTCTATACGTTTACGGTAAGTTTTATTGAGGTTTTATCTGTACTTGCTTTGTTGGCAACTTTCGCCTTTCTATGGAGAAGAAATTTATTTAAGTTGCCACGTTTAACCATGCAGGAACTCGCTGGTTGGCCAAAAAAAGATGCGAACTTAATTTTAATTATGGAAGTAGTGCTAGTGTGCTGTATTTTCATGATGAATGGTGCGGACGA
>CAIYXD010000402.1 GCA_903930085.1 uncultured Flavobacteriia bacterium | reverse complement strand
TTACTCTTCTGACAACTGTTTTAGGTAAATCTCAGCATACATTCCGCCTGCGGCAAGCAATTGGTCGTGCGCTCCTTCTTCGGTTTTTCGACCATCTTCAATGACAATAATTCGATCTGCATTTCGCAGGGAAGATATTCTGTGGCTAACGATTAAGCAGGTGTTAGATTTAGTACTTTCTTTTAAATTCGACAAAATTATTTCTTCTGTTTCGGTGTCTACAGCAGATAAACAATCGTCGAGGATTAATAATTTCGGATTACGAATCAATGCGCGTGCTATACTCAAACGCTGCTTTTGCCCACCACTTAGATTTACGCCTCGTTCTCCCAATAACGTTTCAAATTTCGATGGGAATCCCATGATATTATCGTAAACATGGGCTTTTTTAGCAGCGGAAAAAATCTCTTCTTGTGAAACCGTTTCAGCTGTTGAACCAAATCGAATGTTGTTCGCAATGGAATCTGAAAAAAGAAAAACATCTTGCGGAACAATTCCAGTTTGATTTCTGAAATCACTAAGATTAAGTGTTTTAATTGGCTGGTCATCGATTAAAATTTCCCCGCTTTCAACATCGAATTGCCGCATCAAAAGATTTAAAATGGTTGATTTTCCACTTCCAGTTCTACCGACAATTCCCAATGTTTCTCCAGGATTCAAGGTGAAATTTAGCTTGTGAATCGCCTCGATACCGGAGTTTTCATAGGTAAATGAAACGTCTCGAAATTCTATTTTTCCTTGGAAATGGAAAGGCTTTTCCTTTGGATACGTAATTGTTGGCTTAATTTGCAAGAATTCATTAATTCGTGATTGAGAAGCCGCGGCGCGCTGGTTGATGGAAGTTACCCAACCAATACTAGCGAACGGCCAAGTAAGTTTATTTACAAAAAATATAAAGGCAAGAATTCCACCTAAAGAAATGGATTTATCATAGGTCATAATGCCGCCCAGATAAATGGATAGTAGAGTGCTCAAGCCAATTAGAAATACAATTGTTGGCATAAAAAAAGCATTGACAATTACCAAACGCATATTTTTAGCTTTATATGTTGTTGCGGAAACATTGAATTTAGTGTGCACTTCTTTTTCTCTGCTGTAGGCCTTCAAAACGCGGATTCCTGCAAACGTTTCTTGTACCATAGTCGACATAAACGATTGTTCTGCCTGAACTTCTTTACTTAATTTATTCATTTTGGAGGAAACCTTGTAAATCAGAAACGACATAATCGGCAATGGAATTAGAACAAATAAGGTTAAAGAAGGACTAATATGCACCATTTGGTATATTACTAATCCAAATAAGGCAATAAGATTGATGGTGTACATTATTCCTGGTCCGAGATACATGCGCACTTGGCTGACATCTTCCGAAATTCGATTCATTAAATCTCCAGTAGCATTTTTCTTGTAGAAGCTATAGTCCAGTTGCTGGTACTGGTTATAAATCTCATTTTTTAAATCGTATTCGATTAAGCGCGACATGATAATAATTGTTTGTCGGGTCAAAAAGAGAAAAAAGCCGCTTCCAAGAGAAAGAAGCATGTAAATACCACCGATTTTTAAAGATAAAAATAACGCGTCATTCAATCCTTTTACTGGTGTTTCCGTTAGTAAACTATCAATTGTAGTTTTCACGTATAGAGGCATTTGTACGCCAAAATAATTGGAAACAACAATGAATAGAATTCCCAATAAAAAACGCCATTTGTATTTTATGAAATATTTGTTGAGATAGCTCAGTGACTTCATACGATTAATTTCCTATTTTTGTGCCCAGCTTTGCATGACGTTGCAAAAATAGACATTCAGCTTGAATAAACTTTAAAACACATACCGTTTAAATATGTTTGAGGTAAAAAATATTGAGGATACGAACCTCATTGAAAATCCGGTTATTGCTCAGATGAGTAAGTACAACCATGAACAATTATTGTTTTGTAACGATAATGCAACTGGTTTAAAAGCAATTATTGCTGTTCACAACACGGTTTTGGGCCCGGCATTGGGTGGAACGCGCATGTGGATGTACAACAATGAACTCGAAGCTCTAACGGATGTTTTGCGTTTGTCTCGCGGAATGACTTACAAAAATTCCATTTCAGGATTGAATTTAGGTGGCGGAAAGGCGGTAATCATCGGCGATGCAAGATCGATGAAGTCGGAAGCGTTAATGCGACGATTCGGAAAATTTGTAAACAGTCTTGCTGGGAAGTATATTACAGCAGAAGATGTTGGTATTTCAACTTCCGATATGGTTTACGTAAACATGGAAACAAACCATGTTGTAGGTTTACCAGGAAAAAGTGGCGACCCATCTCCAGTAACAGCGCATGGCGTTTACGTCGGAATGAAAGCGTGTGCGAAAGAACAATTTGGTTCCGATTCCCTTGCAGGAAAGAAAATAGCAGTTCAAGGTGTTGGACACGTTGGTGAATACCTTGTCAAAGCATTGGCAGCAGAAAAAGCAGAGATTTTTATTACAGATATTCACGAACCAACATTAAAAAGCGTTGCACAGAAGTACGGTGCTAAAATTGTTGGTTTAGATGAAATCTACGACATAGATATGGATATTTATGCACCTTGTGCTTTGGGCGCAACAGTGAATGATGCGACACTTTCC
>CAIYXD010000401.1 GCA_903930085.1 uncultured Flavobacteriia bacterium | reverse complement strand
GTGTAGGAACAGTGTTGATCCAACTCGCAAAAAGAAAAGGCGCGGAAGTATTTGCTAAAATCGGAAACGAAAGCAAGCGTGCGCTGGTTGAAAAATTGGGTGCAGACCATGTTATAAACTATACAACGTGCGACTATGAAGCTGAAATTGAAAAACACTTGAATGGTATGCGTTTGGACGTTAGTTACAATCCAGTTGGTGGCACAACATTTAAAAAAGATTTGGCCTTACTAGGTTCTGGTGGCCGTTTAATTTTATTTGGTGGCTCGGAATTAACATCTGCAAAATGGGGGATTTTATCGCAACTAAATTTTGTGCGTAAAATGGGAATCGTTTTACCGATTGGTTTAATGATGCGTTCCAAAAATATTCTTGGTGTTAATATGTTGAAATTGGCGGATAATCGCCCGATGGTTTTATCGGAATGCCTACAAGCAGTTGTTGGTTTATTTCGTTCAGGAGAATTAATTCCCCAAGTTGGCGGCAAATTCCCTGTTACTGAAATCGCTGCAGCGCACGAAGCTCTTGAAAATGGAGAAACAACAGGTAAATTGACAATTTTCTGGGAGTAAGATTTCTTTTGATTTTAAAGAAAATTAGCCTTCCTTTTGTTAAGGAGCTGGTGGCCCAATATACTCAAGACAAGGATTTGTCCCAACCCAGCATTTAGCATTTTTTTGCAGTGCAATTGTAGTGTCGTTTGCAAAAGAAATAATAAAATCCGGAGTATTTTTCCACTGCTCAAAACATTCCAAACTTTTTTGTTTAAAAACTTCTTTCTCAAACGATTTGTTTAGCTGCATAAACACTTCGATTGGAAGCAGTTTATCGGTTTTTAATAGCATGTATTCCCCTTTTGGTAAATTCAAGGTAGCGGAACCAATAGCATCCAGGGTAATTTCAGCTTCTATTTTTGCACCTGGCGCATAAACATTCCCGCGAATAATCGCATAACGTTCATTTTTCAGCGCTTCATAAAAACCATTTTCAGTCGCTGCAGTTGGTTTCGCTCCTCCGCAATGTGGTTTAAAAATAGTCGCATGAAATGTTACTTCGAAAGTTTTTTCTCTTTTTTGAAGACTAGAGCAACTGCTAATAATAATCGAAAGAAATAAGAATGAAAAAATGGAATGCATGGCCAAAAGGATTTTGTTCCTCAAAGTTACGTAAAAAATGTCTAGACTACCAGCGCTTATTTAACGCGTATTGCTTTTAAGAATAATTCGTTTCTAGCTTTAGAACTTCTTTCTTTAGAATTTGGTTTTAATGCTGAATTAGTTACTTTAAACCCGATTTTTTAGTTTAATTTTGTGTTTTAATCGAAGCAAAAAATAAGGTATAGATGGCGGAAACAATGACAGATCTTGGGATTCAAGAAATTCTTTCTCAGTTGGGGATAGAAGAAATAAACAATGGCGCCTCCACCGGTGGAAAATGGTTTAAAACTAGGGGAGAGCGTATCGATTCAATTTCTCCAGTGGATGGTAAATTGATTGCTTCGGTAAATTCAGCTTCTGAAGCGGACTACGAAGCTGTAATTTTAAAAGCGCAAGAAGCGTTTTTAGAATGGCGAATGATTCCTGCGCCAAAAAGAGGCGATATCGTGCGACAATTAGCAGATCGCATACGCTTTTACAAAGAACCACTTGGAAAATTAGTTTCCTATGAAATGGGAAAATCCTTGCAAGAAGGTTTGGGTGAAGTGCAGGAAATGATTGATATCTGTGATTTTGCAGTTGGTCTTTCGCGACAATTATACGGTTTAACGATGCATTCAGAGCGTCCAGGTCATAGAATGTACGAGCAATACCATCCTTTAGGAATTGTTGGAATTATTTCTGCCTTCAATTTTCCTGTTGCTGTTTGGAATTGGAATACCGCTTTAGCTTGGGTTTGTGGAGATGTTTGTGTTTGGAAGCCTTCCGAAAAAACACCTATCACGGCAATCGCTTGTCAGCAAATTACAAAAGAAGTATTTGATGCAAATGGCGTTCCGGAAGGCGTTTCCAATTTAGTTATTGGTGGTGCTGAACTTGGAAAATTAATGGCGGAAGACACGCGTGTTCCGTTGATTTCTGCAACCGGTTCTACCCGCATGGGGAAATCAGTTGGTGCAGCTGTTGGCTCTCGTTTAGGAAGATCTTTATTGGAGTTGGGTGGAAACAATGCAATTATTATTGCACCTTCTGCAGATTTGAAAATGGTCGTTCCTGGTGCGGTTTTCGGTGCGGTTGGAACAGCAGGTCAACGGTGCACTTCTACGCGTCGTTTGATTATCCACGAAGAAATTTACGATAAAGTAAAGGATGCGTTGACAAGCGCATACAAACAATTGAAGATAGGAAATCCTTTGGATCAAAACTTTCATGTTGGGCCTCTTATCGATACAGATGCGGTAAATGCGTATTTGGTAGCATTAGAAAAAGCGGTTGCTGAAGGAGGAAAAATTCTTGTTGAAGGTGGTGTTTTATCTGGGGACGGATACGAATCAGGATGTTATGTGCAGCCAGCAATCGTTGAAGCAGAGAATCATTTTACCATTGTGCAACACGAAACATTTGCGCCGATCTTATACATCATGAAGTATTCTGGCGGTGTTGAAAATGCGATCAAATTACAGAATGGCGTGCCGCAAGGATTGTCTTCTGCAATCATGACAAATAGCTTGAAGGAAGCGGAAGCGTTTTTATCGCAGCAAGGTTCGGATTGCGGCATTGCTAATGTAAATATCGGAACATCTGGCGCTGAAATTGGCGGTGCATTTGGTGGAGAGAAAGAAACTGGCGGCGGACGTGAATCTGGCTCTGATGCTTGGAAAGTATACATGCGCCGTCAAACAAATACGATCAATTATTCCGATAGTTTGCCTTTGGCACAAGGAATTAAATTTGAATTGTAAATACCATAACAGGCAGCTTCAAAGGCGCTCTGCTGTGATTTATGTAGTTTTTCAAAGTACAAAATAGTACAGGATTTATAATTCATTCAAAAGTGAGATGCCGGGCGAATTGCTCGGCATTTTTTTATCTTAAAATTTGAAAAATAGATTTGTTCTTCTTAATTTGGCTCTGCATAAAAAAATTCTATTATTATGAAATCTCTGCTATTAATCTTCGCAATTCAAACAACTTTTTCTGTTTACTCCCAAAAGATTAAAATCGATGATAATATCGCTTACCTGGATGGAATAGCTTGGGTAAAATACGAGAAAAAAAACATGGCGAATGAGGCTTCTGTGATGGGTCTAGAATCCCAAAGCGAGGAAATTTTTATACTGTATCAAAATTACGCTGATCCGAACAATATTTCAAAGGCAAACCCGGAAGGGAAAGTTAGATGGCTGGAAATAAATTTCCTAACGCTTGGGATTAAATGTGAAATAGCAAACGAAACGCACAAAGGTGTTGTTAAAGTTCTTGCTGATAATAAAATATACAAGGATGGAGTATTAAATGCTGAAAACGCTGCTTTATTGGTTAAAAAGTATGGCACACGATTTTCGGATAACAGACCTAGAAACGGAAGCGTCAACATTATTATTCAGAACTAATGTTAAATCAGTTGGATTATTTTTCACAATCCTTCTGCGTTTGAATATGTAAAAATGAACTCTTCGTTAAATGGTCTGAGTGCCTTTTCACATTCATACATGCTATTAAACAATTGAAATTAATTAATAACCTGAGTGCGGTTATTCAAACTTTTGGAACCTCATGCCTTTAAATCAGATGAAATTATCGAAAGATTTCAGTATTCATTGAACCATAACAAAAAGATGTCCCAAGCGCTAAATCATTCACCTTCAACTTTTCACCAACTCTATTCTAGTATCGTTTTCTTCTGCTAAATCGGTCACAAATGCCGTTGAATCTGTTGTTCCAAACACTATTTCATTTGCTAGAACTTCGCTACATATATAGGTCATGTTTGCTTCAATAGCCTGTTGAATCCAAGCGGTTGATTCTATTTTTAAAACAATGCGATCTGTCACGTCTAATCCAGAATCTTTGCGTAAGTTTTGCACCCGATTGATTAATTCACGGGCAATTCCTTCTGCTTTTAATTCCTCGGAAATAGTTATGTCCAAGGCAACAGTTAAACCATTTTCACTTGCTACCAGCCAACCTGGAATATCTTGCGCAGCGATTTCAAAATCGGTAATGTCCAGTAGAATCTTTTCGCCGTCGATTTCTGTTTCCCAACCATTATTTCCCTCGATTGCAGAAATATCGTCGCTTGACAATTGTGCCACTTTAGCCGCAATTTCTTTCATTTGCTTACCATATTTAGGCCCAATCGTTTTGAAATTTGGCTTGATGCTTTTTACCAGCATACCATTTCCTTCTTCCAATAATTCCAGTTCCTTTACATTGACTTCCGAAAGGATTAAATCCTTTATATGCAATAGATTGTCTGCAAAATTCTTGTTCAACACAGGAACCATGATTTTTTGTAACGGCTGCCGTACGCGGATTTTTTCTTTTTTCCGCAAAGCTAAAACTAGCGAAGATGTGCGTTGCGCAATATCCATTTGGGATTCCAATGCTTCATCAATCCATGCTTCCTTAACAATAGGGAAGTCTACCAAATGAACAGATGTTGCAGCATATCTTTTGGAGACCATATTCAAATCACAGAAAAGTTGATCCATGAAAAATGGCGCGATTGGCGAACCAAGGATCGAAATTGTTTCCAAGCAGGTATATAAAGTCTGGTAAGCAGAAAGTTTATCTTTAGAATCATCGCTTTTCCAAAAACGACGACGACACAAACGAACATACCAGTTGGATAGTTGATCGCTCACAAAATCTTGAATCAACCTTCCAGCC
Organism: uncultured Flavobacteriia bacterium; assembly: GCA_903930085.1. Lineage (GTDB taxonomy): Bacteria > Bacteroidota > Bacteroidia > Flavobacteriales_D > Crocinitomicaceae > M0103. The sequence continues at coordinate 10,001 of CAIYXD010000401.1, read as the reverse complement.
TTAGTTGGCTCATATTCTTCAAAAGAAACATCCACTTCTTTAATGAGAGAATGTAACTTAGACAAAATCCAACGATCAATCTCCGGTCGCTCTTCTAAAGCAATTTCTTGTGCGGAATAATCAAAACCATCAATATTGGCGTATAAAGAAAAGAAGGAATAGGTATTGTATAACGTACCGAAAAACTTCCGCTGTACTTCCAGAATGCCTTCTTCATCGAATTTTAAATTATCCCACGGCTGTGCATTTGTTGTCATATACCAGCGCGTTGCATCTGGCCCATATTTTTCTAACGTTACAAATGGATCAACGGTATTTCCTAAACGCTTCGACATTTTTTGTCCATTTTTGTCTAGTACAAGTCCGTTGGAAATAACATTTTTATACGCAACGGAGTCAAAAACCATCGTTGCAATGGCGTGTAAAGTATAAAACCAACCACGCGTTTGATCCACTCCTTCTGCAATAAAATCCCCAGGATATCCTTCGTGGTTATCGATTAAATTTTTATTTTCAAAGGGATAATGCCATTGCGCATAAGGCATCGAGCCAGAGTCAAACCAAACATCAATCAAATCCGATTCGCGCTTCATTGGCTTTCCTGTTGGTGAAACAAGAATTATCGGATCCATGTAATTTTTATGTAAATCCACCAAGTCGTAATTTGCTTTAGACATATCGCCAACTTGGAACGCTTCTAATGGATTCTCAGTCATTAAACCAGCATCAACTGCTTTTTGACAAGCGATTTTCAATTCTTCAATGGATGAAATGCAGATTTTTTCATCGCCATCTTCGGTTGACCAAATTGGAATAGGAATTCCCCAGTAGCGCGAGCGGGAAAGGTTCCAGTCGTTGGCATTCTCCAGCCATTTTCCAAATCTTCCCGTACCAGTTGATTCCGGTTTCCAGTTGATTGTATTGTTCAAATCCATCATGCGTTCCTTCACATCTGTAACTTTTATGAACCAAGAATCCAATGGATAATACAAAACGGGTTTGTCTGTTCGCCAGCAATGCGGATAACTGTGGACGTATTTCTCTACTTTAAATGCTTTATTATCTGTTTTGAGTTGAATCGCAATCTGCACATCTGCGGAACGCTCCGGTGCTTGTCCTTCCTCATAATATTCGTTTTTGACATACATTCCAGCTAATTCTGCCATTTCCGGACGGAATTTACCTTGTAAATCCACAAGTGGAACTAAAGTTCCCTTTTCATCCGCTACCAACATACCTGGAACGCCTGCCTCCGCAGCTACTTTTGCATCATCAGCCCCAAAAGTTGGCGCAATGTGCACGATACCCGTTCCGTCTTCCGTGGTTACAAAATCTCCGCCGATTACGCGAAAAGCTTTTTCAGGATTTTCAGCAGGCACAGCATAAGGAAGTAGTTGTTCGTAAGAGATTCCGATCAAGTCTTTTCCTACACACTCACCTGCTATAAAATAAGGAACAATTTTCTCGCCTTCTCTATAATTTGACAATTCTTCTGCGCTTTCAACTTGCTGAAATCCTTTGCTAAACTGGTAATTAACCAAATTTTTAGCAAGAATCACCTGAATTGGTTCAAAGGTATATTGGTTGAACGTTTGTACTAAAACGTATTCGATTTTTGGACCGACGCACAATGCGGTATTCGATGGAAGCGTCCACGGCGTAGTTGTCCATGCTAAAAAATGAACTGCTCCAGAAGCTTGTTTAAAAGGCAATTTTTCAGATTCAACTGCTTTGAATTGCGCAACAACGGTTGTATCCGTAACATCTTTATAGCAGCCGGGTTGGTTTAATTCATGTGAAGACAATCCTGTTCCCGCTTTTGGAGAATATGGTTGAATTGTATATCCTTTATACATTAAATTCTTCGCGTACAATTGTCCTAAAAGCCACCAAACAGATTCCATGTATTTTGATTCGTACGTAATATACGGATCATTCATATCTACCCAATATCCCATTTTCACTGTAAGATCATTCCAGATATCCGTATAACGCATTACTGCTTCTTTACACGCTTTGTTGTAATCTTCTACCGAAATTTTTGAGCCAATATCCTCTTTTGTGATGCCAAGTTCTTTTTCTACTCCAAGTTCTACAGGAAGTCCGTGGGTATCCCAGCCAGCTTTTCGTTTTACTTGAAAACCTTTCAATGTTTTATATCGGCAAAAAATATCCTTGATTGCACGTCCCATAACGTGGTGAATTCCAGGTAATCCATTTGCAGAAGGCGGACCTTCAAAGAAAATGAATGGTGTTTTACCTTCTCGAATGGCAATCGATTGTTCGAAAACAGTTTCCATCTGCCATTTTTCCAGCACGGATGCTGCAATGTTCGGTAAATTCAACCCTTTGTGCTCTGGATATTTATTTGTCATGTTATCTTGAAAAATATTAATGTGCGAAGATAGTAAATATGGATGAAAGACATCTTTAATCGGCTATCTGATTTTAGTTGGCTCTTTTGCGGTATTAAACGAAATGTCAAATGTTAAAAAATACTATTTAATGGGACAAAAAATACGAAACTTGAATTCCGGCGTTATATTTGATTAAAGAAAGCTTTAACCATTTAACAGTAGATTATGAAAAAATTAAATTTAGGTCTTGCCATTTTAGGAGTTGTAATTTTCTCGAATAGCAATGCACAGGAAAAGACGCCAAGAGTGAGAATTTCAGAATTTCATTTGCAAACAGGTTTCCAGTATTATCCGGCTGAAACGACATCCTTAGAGGATTTTCGCAAATTGGCGCCTAATTCAATTTTACTTAAAGAGGATTTACCGTCCTACAATTCATTTGGTTATTACAATGGAAGGGGAAACTTTTCTTCTGTGCAACTGGGTCTAACGTTCAAAAATCATCCAAATGCCCTTCTACGTGTCGGAATAAGTAATATGGGAGTATCAGGCCTTCAAAACAGATTCGAAAAACAAGACTATTTTCCATACGATACACTAACCTCTTCGGCAACAGGTGAACAAACATTTATCGATTCCGTTTCAAGTCAAAGTTATTTCATGAACCATTCTTCTCGGCAGATTAGATTGGATGCAGCCTTGATTTTCCGCACAGATGCTTCCGCAAGGTGGTCACTTTTTGCTGGAATTGGCGCCTCATTAGGAGTGAATTACAACGCGACAACTTACATTTCTTACTATAGAAATAACTATATTAACAATCAAAATGGTAATAGTTACTACAATGGATATAGTAATAACGGCTCAGAGAAAACGGAAACATTTACCACCAAAAACTACTTGACAACAACCGCTTATATTCCAATGGGTGTTGATTTTAGAATTGGAAAAAACCAAGCATTTTGGAAACGCTTGCACCTGTATTACGAAATTAAGCCATCCATTTCAATGACGCAAATACCAGCATTGAGAACAATTACAACTGTAAACATGACGCAAGCACTCGGATTAAAAGTATCGTTTTAATCGGGAATACCAAATTTATAGAAACAGCATATTAACGGAGAATTCTATGGATTCTCCGTTTAACCTTTCCGAACATTTGCTAACTTTGTCTTTCTAAACAACGAAGTGTTATGGCAGATTTTCATTACCAGGAACCATATCCTGTGCACCAGGATAAAACAGCATACCGAAAAATTTCTTCAGAATTCGTTCACGTTGAAAAATGTGGTGATCGCGATGTTTTACGCATCGATCCAAAAGCTTTTGAGATTCTTGCACAGGCAGCAATGAGCGATGTTTCCTTCTATTTGCGCCCAACGCATTTAACCATGTTAAATACTATTTTGCAAGATCCTGAAGCAACCGACAACGATCGTTTTGTAGCATATAATTTATTGCAAAATGCAGTGGTAGCTGCAGAAGGACAACTTCCTTCCTGTCAAGATACCGGAACAGCAATTGTAATGGCAAAAAAAGGCGAAGACGTTTATACCGGAGTTGACGATGCCGAATATTTATCCAAAGGAATTTTCAATACCTACCAAGAGCGTAATTTGCGTTATTCTCAAGTTGTAGCTTTGAATATGTTCGAGGAAAAAAATTCCGGTTCCAATCTGCCTGCTCAAATTGATATTTATGCAAAAAAAGGGAACTATTATGAATTTCTTTTCTTGGCGAAAGGTGGCGGATCTGCCAATAAAACTTTTTTATACCAGCAAACGAAATCCTTACTGAATGAAGCTTCTTTGGAGAAATTTGTGCGTGAAAAGATAAAAGATCTTGGCACATCTGCTTGTCCTCCGTATCACTTAGCCTTAGTAATTGGTGGCACTTCTGCCGAAGCAAATTTGGCAACTGTGAAAAAAGCATCTGCCGGTTATTTCGATGAATTGCCAACGGAAGGAAATATGGGTGGACAAGCGTTCCGAGATTTGGAATGGGAAAAACGCGTGCAATTGATTTGTCAAGAAAGTCAAATCGGAGCGCAATTTGGAGGGAAATATTTCACACACGATGTGCGCGTCATTCGTTTACCACGTCACGCTGCATCTTGTCCAGTTGGATTAGGTGTTTCTTGTTCTGCAGACAGAAATATCAAGGCCAAAATAACAAAAGAAGGCTTATTTCTAGAACAATTAGAACATAATCCACGGCGTTTTTTACCAGATGTTGCGCCACATATGGAAGCTCCTGTTGAAATAGATTTGGATCGTCCGATGGCGGAAGTATTGGCTGAATTGAGTAAATATCCAATTAAAACGCGTTTGAAATTGAACGGAACGTTAATTGTTGCCCGAGATATGGCGCATGCGAAAATCAAGGAATTATTGGACGCTGGAAATCCAATGCCCGAATATTTTAAAAACCATCCCGTATATTATGCCGGACCTGCAAAAACGCCAGAAGGAATGCCTTCCGGTAGTTTTGGACCAACAACCGCAGGAAGAATGGATTCCTATGTCGACCTATTCCAAAGTATGGGAGGAAGTATGATTATGTTGGCAAAAGGAAACCGATCGAAAGATGTGAAAAATGCATGCGCAAAATATGGTGGATTCTACTTGGGATCCGTTGGCGGGCCAGCAGCTATTTTAGCGAAAGAGAACATAACCTCGGTTGAAGTAGTTGATTTTGAGGAAATGGGAATGGAAGCAGTTCGAAAAATTACGATTAAAAATTTCCCGGCGTTCATTATAACAGATGATAAAGGGAATGATTTTTTTGAGAATATTTAATAATTAAAATTGCTATGAGTTGAACCCTGATGATAAATTGTCAGGGTTTTTTTTGTTTTTGGAAGTTGGATGTAGAAGTTTTCGATATTGGATAATATGTACTATTTGCAGGACTTGTAAATGAATTCATTTACTTGCTTATTCATTTATTTCTCAATTTATTCTTTAATTATCTAAACTATTTAGTTAACTTAATTATAAAAACCAATTTTATGCGTTTAATTAAACCGGACAACTACCTACCTCAGGAGATTTATATTTCCAAAATTGCCGCTGCTTTATCCCATCCTTTTCGGCGAAGAATAATTGAATTTATTATGACTGGTGAAGTATGCACAAGAACAGAAATTTTATCTCGCTCCAAGCTTAGTAAAGTAGCAGTATACGCTCATGTTCAAATACTAATAAATGCCGATCTAATCCGAAAAGTCTATCATGTACATTTTGAGGTGCTTCAATTGAACTTTACTGCCTTGTCAGAAATGAGAGGCTATTTAGATGAAATTTGTGAAAGTTGAAAAAAGTGAAATTACTTTAAAGTTAAAACAAGTAAAAATCAAGTGATTTAACTTGATTAAAATTTGTTGAAAACAGCGTTAGGCTTTCCCTTTTTCTAACCCAACGAGATAGTTACTCTACCGTCATCACAACTCTGAAGCCGATAAATGGACTTCCTTCTTTCATGCCATCAAAAGGATCAATTGCCTCAATCTTTAATTCTTCAGCAGTATTTGACCAACTTCCTCCAGCAGTTCCAGCTGATTTAGTTAGGACATTATTGTACACCATTTCGGCAGCATTCCCACTCATATTGTACAATCCAAAATCGTTCGCCCAATATGAAAAGACTGGGGCGGTCAAATCACTTACAATTATTGAATCCGTTTCAAGAACTTCTTCGTATGTCAATTTAAAATTTGCTAAAATGAAACCTTTACTATTTCTCATATAAGGTCCGCCCCAAGGATATGGTGATTTAGTCCCACCATTTGACGCTGCCATTGCCCATTCCTCGCGAACAGGAATTCTTACATCGTTGTATTGTGATTTCTTTTTGTTGTCAACAGAATTTACCATCTCTTTTGTGAGCCATCTACAATACATTTCAGCACCTTCACGACTAATATTTACTACAGGAAAATTAGCATAAGTTGGGTGAGAAAAATAGTGTTGTTCCATCGGACTATTCTCTTGATTTTGAAGGATCGACCATTGTTTAAAATCAGGCCTTGCTTTCAAAAAATCATCTTTTCGACCTTGAATTAGTAAGTCAAAAAGAAACGTTCGGTACTCTAGGTTTGAAATTTCAGTCTTTTGCATATAAAAAGATTGCACAGACACCTGTTTTCCTTGATAATCAAATGTTCCTGTAGGAATGTAAGCATATACTTTTTTATCAAACTTTTCCAAATTTTTCAGCATGAGCTTCTTCTGTTTGTTGTTTGCCTTAATTTCCTCCTCCGTTAATTTTGGAAAAACATACTCATCACTGAATATTGGGATATGTGACTTAATTAAACCCCTATTTTCTTTCATTTTCAACGTATCAGTTGTTGCTAACGAAAACTGATTTACTTCCGGGATAATTTGTGTGAAGTTTGGCAATAATTCAACTAATTTAAATGGAGGATTAGTTAATTGACCTACACTATTTTCTATTATTTCTGAATTCTTCTTCTTTTCTGCTGGAACATTTGATGAAAATTTAGAAGTTGATTTATTGTTTATTTGGCTATTCGAAAAAAATAACGCAACTATTAAAGTACTTACTGCTACTATCATTAGGATTAATTTTTTGGTTAATAAAAAGGAAACTTTCTCACCTTTCATTTTAATAGAATTAGTTTCTATTGCTGTTAAAAAATGTTCCTTTGCCCTACTAAAAGTGACAACAGGATTTTGTTCCTTTGCATGACGAAACAACTCGTCGAGGTATTTTTGCTTATCCATGTTTTACTTCTTTTTTAAGTGAAGAATCGTATGTAAGGATTTCTATCAATTTTTCTCTTCCACGCTTGAGACGCTGTTTTACGGCTGATTCAGAGGCATTTTGAATGTGTGTAATTTCCTTAATACTGAAACCCGATATCTCGAATAGGATAATACATTCTCTTTGATCTTCTGACAATTGTGCCACTGCTTGATGTAAAAAATGGACATCTGCATCCTCTTGAGGATTAGCATTCAAATCTTGAATCAATTGAATTTCATCTTCTTTCTGAAAACGCTTTTCTTTCTTCTTTTTATATTGATTACGTAATAATCGAACACTTATTCCGAAAAGAAAGGATAAAAAAGCTTCTTTTGATTTAAGTGTTTCGAATTTTTCAAACGCAACAAGAAGGGTGTCATTCATTAAATCCCTAAAGTCCATATCTCCATATACTCTTGCTCTGCAGAAGCGTTCAAACCTATCGTGAATCGGCTCGTAAAGTTTAAGGAAATCTGCTTGTTTTGTTTGTTTCATTCTAACAGTGCAAAATACGTGTTCTTCTTGTAAGTGTCGCAAGTCATAGAAAAGTTACAACAGAATACCTAAGTAAATATTATATAGATAAAAAGCAAAGTATAAAAAAAGTGTTTTAAAATTTTATAAATGGATCTTTGGCAAAGTGAAGTAACAAGATTTTAACATGATAACCCGTTAACCCTTGTAAAATCTGCCCATCAACCAAGTCGCTAATTTAATTTTGACTTTGTTTTAATAATCGAACTCAGGTGAATAATGCAAAGTAAGGTAATTTGAACAAAATAAATCCGTCGTTTGTTTGTTTACAAAACAATAAGCAATAAATTTGCTTACAGACAATTCGTATGGCAGAATATAAAGCAGGACCCAAATTAGAGCAAATCGATATTCCATCCGATTTACGTTCAAAATTCACGATTGAAGACCTTCCTGAAATTTCAGATGAGGTAAGACAATACATTGTAGATGTAATTTCCGAGATTGGGAATAGCCATTTCGGTGCCAGTTTAGGCGTTGTTGAATTGACAGTTGCTTTGCATTACGTTTTCAATACGCCATATGATCAATTGGTTTGGGACGTTGGGCACCAAGCTTACGGACACAAAATTTTAACCGGAAGAAGAGAACGTTTTCATACCAATCGTTTGAAAGGCGGGATTTCTGGGTTTCCAAAACGTTCTGAAAGTGAATTTGATACCTTTGGTGTAGGCCATTCTTCCACATCAATTTCTGCCGCTTTAGGAATGGCTGTTGCAAGCAAATACAAAGGAGAAAAAGACCGTCAGCATATCGCAGTTATTGGTGATGGCGCAATGACAGCTGGATTGGCATTCGAAGGGATGAATCATGCAGGATTTGAAAAAGACGCGAATTTATTAGTGATTTTGAACGACAATTGCATGTCGATTGATCCTAATGTTGGTGCATTGAAAGAATACTTGACAGATATTACAACTTCCCATACTTACAATAAAGTAAAAGATGAGGTATGGAAATTATTGGGAAAAGTATCCAAGTTTGGGCCGGATGCGCAAACTGTTGCTTCTAAAATTTCACAAGCATTAAAAGGTTCTTTATTAAAACAAAGTAATCTGTTTGAATCGCTAAACTTCCGCTATTTCGGTCCGGTTGATGGTCACGACGTTATTGGATTGGCAAAAGTATTGGAAGATTTAAAAGATATTCCAGGCCCTAAAATCTTGCATTGTATAACAAGAAAAGGGGCTAAATATAAATATTCTGAAGAAGGAAATCCAACAAAATGGCATGCTCCGGGTGTTTTTAATAAAGAAACAGGCGAAATAGTAAAGATTGTTCCTAAATCTCCGCAACCTCCAAAATACCAAGATGTTTTTGGCCATACGGTTGTCGAATTAGCAGAAAAAAACGAAAAAATAATGGGAATTACGCCAGCGATGCCATCTGGTTGTTCCTTGAATATAATGATGCAGGCAATGCCAGATCGTGCATTTGATGTTGGAATTGCTGAGCAACATGCTGTTACTTTCTCTGCGGGTTTAGCGACCCAAGGGCTTGTACCGTTTTGTAATATTTATTCTTCGTTCATGCAGCGTGCGTATGATCAAGTTTTGCACGACGTTGCGATACAAAATTTAAATGTTGTATTTTGCTTGGATCGTGGTGGATTGGTAGGAGCAGACGGCGCGACGCATCACGGTGCTTACGATCTTGCTTACATGCGAAGCATTCCGAATATGGTTGTTTCCGCGCCAATGAATGAAGCAGAATTGCGCAACTTGATGTTCACTGCACAGCAGGAAAATATGGGGCCTTTTTCGATTCGTTATCCGAGAGGAAACGGCGTGATGACAGAATGGAAAACACCATTCAAGGCAATTAAAGTGGGAACAGGAAGAAAAGTTACCAACGGTGAGGAAATTGCTATTTTGACTATCGGACATCCTGGAAATTTTGCACAAGAAGCAATCCGTACCTTAAAAGAATTAGGCGCTTCAGTTGGGCATTACGATATGCGTTTTGTGAAGCCGATTGATGAAGTAATGTTGCACGAAGTTTTCTCCAAATTCAAAAAAGTAATTACGGTGGAGGACGGATGCATCATGGGTGGATTCGGATCTGCAGTGATTGAATTTATGGTAGATCAAAAATATGCTTCTGAAGTAGTTCGTTTAGGAATTCCGGATCAATACATTCACCATGGAACGCAAGAAGAATTGTGGGCAGATTGTGGATTTGATGCTGCGGCGATTCTTTCAACGGTTAAAAAAATGTTACATCTAGACGAATCATCCGTAAATTTTGTGGAACAAGCAGTATAAACGCAACAAGACACCAGTGTATTTTTGAGTGTTATGCTTCCTAATGTTAAAAAATTATTTAATTGTTAATTTT
>CAIYXD010000400.1 GCA_903930085.1 uncultured Flavobacteriia bacterium | reverse complement strand
CGCATAAAAAAGTGCAGGATATTCTTCCAGAAATTCCAAACGACCGCTTATTTCTAGAAACAGATCATTCGAGTTGTCTGATTTCTGCGGTCTACCAAAAAGTTTCCGAATTAAAAAAATTACCTTTGCAGGAATTGGAAGAAATTGTAGAAAATAACTTTAAACGTGTTTTTACCAGATGGAAAATTGGCTCGAACGAACAGAACTTATAATTGACAAGGAGAAAATTGAAAAATTAAAACGAGCACACGTATTGATCGTTGGACTTGGCGGAATTGGTTCCTTTGCCGCAGAATTTATTGCGCGATCCGGCGTTGGCACGATGACACTAATCGATGGCGATGTTTTTGATCCAACCAATAAAAATCGTCAACTTACTGCGCTGGATTCCACAATCGGGAGAAATAAAGCGGTTGTTTTGGGCGAACGGTTGCACGACATAAACCCGGAATTGAAACTTAACATTATTGAAGAATTTGTTATGCCCGAGCGCGTTTGGACCTTGCTGGCGGAATTCAAACCAGATTATGTTATGGATTGCATCGATTCGGTGACACCAAAATTGGAATGGATTATTGCCTGTAAACGACTAAAAGTTAAAATAATTACGCACCTTGGAGCGGGAGGAAAAACGGATCCAAGTCGCGTGCAAGTGACCAGTTTGCCGCAAACCTACAATTGTAAACTCGCAAGCCATTTGAAAAAACGGTTGAAAAAGAAAGACGTTGGATGCAAATCCGTTCGTGCTGTTTTTTCCTCTGAATTGCAGCAAAAACAATCCATGAAATTAACGAATGGTCAAAATTTCAAACGCTCCTTTTATGGAACAGTTAGCTACATGCCAGCGCTTTTTGGATTAATGGGCGCAGCAGACGTTTTGCGCTATTTAACCGAAAAGAAAGATGCAACTAATGCAGTAGCTAATACCGATTTAGACTCCTGATTTTCAATTGATTTGAATTGAAAAGGTGAAATTTTCCTTCCTTTTAGTAATTAATTTGTTAAATTTGTTTATACTATATACACCAAAATGAGATTTCTTTCGGCATTTTTTTCATCAATTTTCTTGCTCAGTCTTTTTGTTGCATGCGAATCAGCAGGTAAAAAAAACGTAAGTCACACGAAAGTAATCGCAGATTCGGAGTTCGACAACCACAGCTATTCGAATATCCGTAAAATCAGGACAAAACACCTGCATTTGGATTTAGATGTTAATTTCGAAAAGAAGAAAATTTATGGTGTTGCCCGCCATGAAATGGAGAATTTTGGCGCAGACACGGCGATTTTCGATATCAAAGGCTTGGAAATTCAAAAAATTACTTTAGGGAAAACCATCGAAAAAGAGACTGATTTTCTAATTGGTCAATGGGACAAAGATTCCGTTTTGGGGCAGCCGTTATTGGTGAAGATTACACCAAAAACAAAGTACATAAACATTTATTATCAGACGACAGAAAAAACGGAAGCGATCGATTGGTTGAGTCCAGAATTAACAACTGGAAAGATTCATCCGTATATGTACACCCAAGGACAGGCAATTTTAACCCGCTCGTGGATTCCACTGCAGGATTCGCCTGCAAATCGGCTTACGTATTCCGCAAAAGTTAGCGTTCCAAAGGATTTAATGGCCTTGATGAGCGCTGAAAATCCGACAGAGAAAAATGCAGATGGTGTGTACGAATTTGAGATGAAACAAGCCATTCCATGTTATTTAATTGCTTTGGCTGTTGGAAATTTAACATATCGAAAACTTGGTCCTTCGTGTGGCGTTTACTCAGAACCAGAAATGATTTATTCCTGCGTTAATGAATTCGTAGATTTGCCAAAAATGATAGATGCGGCAGAAAAATTATACGGAAAATACCAGTGGGAGCAATACGATTTGATTGTTCTGCCTTATTCTTTTCCATTTGGTGGAATGGAAAATCCGCGTCTAACCTTTGTAAATCCAACTTTGCTTGTCGGAGACCGCAGTTTGGTTTCCGTTATTGCGCATGAATTGGCGCATTCATGGTCTGGAAATCTAGTGACAAATGCCTCATGGGATGATTTTTGGCTGAACGAAGGATTTACCGTGTATTTTGAAAATAGAATCATGGAATCCCTTTACGGGAAGGAAATTGCGGACATGCTTGCGTTGATTGAATTTCAGGAATTGCAAGTTGATTTAAAGGAAATTGCTGCGAGCGACCATCCAGAAGACACCAAGTTGAAATTGAAATTGGCAGGAAGAAATCCAGATGATGGCATGACGGATATTGCCTATGTGAAAGGCGCTTTTTTCCTGAAAACGATAGAAAAAACTGTTGGAAGAGAGAAAATGGATATCTTTTTGAAAGCGTATTTTAAGAAATATGCATTCCAAACAATCACCACCGAAAAATTTGTCACTTTCCTCAATACGCAACTGCTGCAGCCAAACAAGCTTTCGTTCAATTCCAACGAATGGATTTACAAGGAGGGAATTCCAAACAACTGCATAAAGATTGTTTCGCCGCGTTTTGAAGCCGCGCAGCAACTGGCAGATCGTTTCGCAGCAGGGGAAGATATTTTCAAAAAAGAGATAAAATGGCTGAAAATTAAAGGCCGAAAACGAAAGAAGAAACTAATAATACAACTTACGCGAGATAAATATGTGGCTCAGGAATGGCAAGCGTTTGTGCGCCGACTACCAACTACAATCGATCCAGAATTAATGCGGAAGTTGGATGCGAATCTTCATTTTAAAACGTGGGAAAATGCAGAAGTGCGAACCGAATGGTTTACGCTTGGAATCCGAAGTGGCTACTTGGAAATCCGACCAAATATGGAACGTTTCCTGTTAAAAGTTGGACGTAGAAAATACCTTTCCCCTATTTATTCGGAATTAGCGAAAACGCCAGAGAATTTGGCTTGGGCTAAAAGCGTATTTGAAAAAGCAAAAGGGAATTACCACTTTGTTTCGAGAAGCAGCATTCAAAGAATTCTTTATAAGAAATAACTAGTGTTCTCACCTGAAAACAGTTATATAGCCATTTTTTTCAACTGTTGAATTTTCACAAAAAACACCTTTAATCCTGCAAAGATAGGTTCCTTCTTACACTTTAGAGCTGTCAAATTTGTGCTCAGTTTGCTCACTTTCGAAAACAATTTCTCCCCACCGATTGAAAATCAACAAATGGTATTCATTGAAAACACAATTACTAATGTCCTCAAGTAACTCACATCCAAATTGATCGCAATCCGGTGTCAAGTTGTTTGGAAAGTATACTTTGCACGTATCACAATTTCCTTGGGAAAACGAAAAAAAGGTTTGAAAAAGAAGTAAAATTAAAAGTTGATTTTTTCTTTTCACAATTTGAAAACGTAGAAAATAATGGGGCGTTGCTCTTATAAATAAGAATATTAAACGTTACCTGACCCAACCCTATCCTTAAAATCAACGTTTTATTTAAACAAACTAAAAGATGGCATTAGAAATAAAAGAACCCTGTTCTGAAGATTGGTCAAAAATGACTGCAACTGAAAAAGGTGCTTTTTGTCAGAAATGCGCTCTTGAAGTTGTCGATTTCACCAATAAAACAGCCTTCGAAATAAAGCAAACTTTACTAGATGAATTTTCCAAAAGTCCTCGTCTATGTGGTCATATCACCAATTATCAGCTCAATCAAATCAATGACGAATTTTTTAAATGGAAAAATGAACGAGAAACATTTCGTGCAATTTGGATTTTCTCTTTATTAGCGGTCTTTGGGCTTACCTTGTTCAGTTGTCAGAATACGCTTTCTAAAGAATTGATTTCAAAATTAAATGCCGAAACGAGCATTTTACTAAAAAGTGATACCACAAAAACGGATGTGGCATTACTGGATAGCACGGTTAAAAATCCGGATTCACTT
>CAIYXD010000399.1 GCA_903930085.1 uncultured Flavobacteriia bacterium | reverse complement strand
TGGTTCACTACTCGAACATACCATGCGAAAAATCAAAAGTTTTCCAGTTGGCAGGGTCAATATGTTGTACATGTTTCCAATTAATTTTCCTGAGTTTCTTAGTGCTATCAAAAAGACTAACGCTATGGAAGAACTGAATACAGTTCCAATACGCGAGGTTGCGCATAAGACCTTGTTGGATTTATTTAATCGGTATGCAATTATTGGCGGTATGCCTGAAGTTGTAAGAAAATATGTGGAAACAAACAATATCGCTGATTTGCCATCCATTTACGAAAGTATCTGGGAAACGTATAAAGAGGATGTTGTTAAATATGCGTCCAACAATTCAGAAGCCCGAATAATCAGACATATCATGTCTACTGCTCATTTGGGATTAGATGCAAGAATTAAGTTTCAAAATTTCGGAAACTCGAATTACCGATCAAGGGAAGTCGGTGAAGCATTTCGAAATCTCGATGACGCCAAGGTGATTCAACTTATCTACCCAACCACAGATACTTCTCCACCAATACTTCCGGATCTCAAAAAATCTCCTAGGCTTCAATTTTTGGATACAGGACTCATTAATCATGAATTAAACATTCAAGCAGAAATGCTTGCCATGGAAGATTTGAATAATGCCTACAAAGGAGCAGTTATTCCACATTTAGTGGCACAGGAACTTATGTCTTTAAATACAACAAAATCAGTAAAACCAATCTTTTGGGTTCGCGAAAAGAATCAATCTTCTGCTGAAGTAGACCTTGTGGTACAATTCAATAAGATGGTTATTCCAATTGAGATAAAATCAGGTAAAGAAGGTAAACTGAAATCGTTGCACCAATTTATTGAAGGGGCACCTCATCCTTATGCTGTTCGAATGTATTCTGGTAAATTTAGCATCGAAGAACATTCAACAAGAAGCGGTAAAAAATATTTTTTGATGAACATGCCGTATTACTTGTCAACGAAACTAAATGAATATCTTAGTTATTTAGTTACCAATTTTTAAAGCATTGAAACCTCTCCAAATCCTCCAAAAAAGTGTTCGAGAATAGGTCGGTGGATTCCACGAAAAATCCTCAACGAAAGTTGTGGATTTTTTTATTTTTAGTGATTTGGTTGACAAGCTTGTTTTATGAAAACTAAACCAAATGCAGACAGGAGAAATAGTACTATGGGTTTTTTAGTTTATTCATGCCATCGTTTTTATCTTGTGCTATTTAAGAATCTTTATGATTTCTTTTCCCTTAGGATTTGTGACTTGAAGGAAATAAATGCCGTTGATCAACTTACTTGTTTCTACTGTGAATTCTTTGCCAGAAATGTCATTGACGTAAATCAATACACCATTCGCTTGGTATAGTTCGATTTTTTGTAACTCCGTTTCACTAGATATAGTGACTTGATCTAAAAATGGGTTAGGATAAATGTGCACGTTTTCTGATGTTAACGTTTGATCTTGCACGTCAGCTGAGATTTCTAATCGTGTTGGACGCGATTCGTAACAATCCGTTTGAATGCGCATCATGTCGAAATATAATGCATCCGTGTTACTGATTGGGTTCTGACTCACCACAAGTCCAGTTTGTAAGGAGACACCATAAATCGAAAGTCCATTGCCTGATCCACTGATGAAGTAATAAATCATATTGATTGGATCAATCGTTGAACTGCCATTTAATGAAAATGACGTTACACCAATTGATTGATTGCTAATTTTAGTTACTTCACCTGTCATTGCATCTACTTTCCCAAGGTGCACAGCTGCTGAATCAAAAACCTGGGTTGTTAACATTGTTTGCGGGTCATAAACTTGAGAATAATAGTTTGTTCGCACCAAACCGTATAAAGCAGTATCAGCGCAGCTGTAAGTGAAATTATCGAAGTATTGTCCACCATCAGGATAGGATAATGTTGGATTTGAAAAAATACTACCATTATACATATCTAATCCAATAAGTTGCGTGCCAATAGAATAGTAGAAAACCATTTGATGCGGATCTATAGCACTTCCTGATAATGCGAATCCTTGCCCAATTGAACTTGGTGAAATTTCAGTTATTGTTCCTGTTAATTCATTGATTGTAGCTAAATACATTGTTGCAGTTACGGCGCCCGTTTGTGGATTTGTGACGTTTCGTCTTGACAATCCATACATCAAAGAATCGGATGTATTGAAGCGAAATAAATCAAAGTAACCAGTTCCATTTGGATTGTTGATTACAGCTGTACTGCTGATTTGTCCTGTTGATAAATCAACGGATTTTAGTCCGTTGTCGCCAAAAAAACAAAAGTGATTGTTATATGGATTCAACGCAGCACCGGTTAAATTGATGGAGGATGAAACCGAAGTTTGACCAATATTCGTTGCTAGACCTGTTGTTGGATCCATCGTTGCAAGGTAAACAGCAGCTGGATTCGAAGTGCGTGCAAGCCCATACATTGTATTGCCTAATTGAGAGAATGCGGATAATGAAATAATTATTAAAAAAGTAGAAATCAATATTTTCATAACTTAAAATTTTACTAAAAATAAGGAAAAACAAATACTAGTATCCGATTAATGTTAAAACCATCAAATTTTTCTCTTCTCTTCATGTTTTTTGAATCAAAAAGTTTTATTTTTTTATTTCAATTATTTATCGTAATATTGCGATTAAGTAATTTTATATATATGGGAATCACGAAATCTGATTTTTTCTCTGAACATCAAAATGCGTTAGCGAACCAATTGAAAGCCTTGGCTCATCCTGCTCGAATTGCCATTATTGAGTTTTTAATACATAGAAAAACATGCGTTTGTGGAGAAATAGTGAACGAATTACCGCTTTCTCAAGCCACAGTTTCGCAACATTTGAGGGAGCTAAAATTGGCAGGGCTTATACAAGGATCTATTGAAGGCAGTTCAATCTGCTATTGTATTAATCAGGAAGAATTCGGACAGCTCGCAGCAAAAATTTCGGAATTAAATACATCCGTTTTAAATATTAAATCGGATTGTTGTTAGAAAACACATAAAAAAAAGAAAATGAAACTAAAAGAAATTCAACAAGCTCTAATGGGAATGGATGCTGTAAACTTCCAATTGCCAGACAAATCATTTGTTCCAGCGCATTTTCATGTTACGGAAGTTGGTAAGGTTACCAAGAAATTCATCGATTGCGGTGGGGTTGTAAGAGAGGAAAATGTAGTAAATTTCCAATTGTGGGAGGCAAATGATTTTGAACACCGTTTATCTCCAAGTAAATTAATCAATATTATCGATTTAGCAGAGCGCATCTTACAAATCGATTTAGAATTGGAAGTTGAGGTAGAATACCAAGGAGAAACAATCGGTAAATTTGGATTGGAATACAATGGAACTAGTTTTCAGTTAACCTCCAAATTGACAGCATGTTTGGCGGAAGATGCGTGCGGTATACCAAAAGAAAAACTGAAAGTTAAATTGGGAGAACTTGGTAAATCGTCCGATTCCTCTTGCGTACCTGGCGGTGGTTGCTGTTAAACTATTCTAATTAATTCAATCTGCGATGTTTTTAGCAATCAAAAATCAGTGTGATACATTAAGTAAACAATTTGGGTTAATTCCAGAAGAACGCAAGAAGCAATTAGAAATAGTTTCAAAGTATATTCGCTCGAAAAAAGAGGAAAATAAAACAGTTAATTTGGTTTACATCTGCACCCACAATTCTAGAAGGAGTATTTTTGGACAAATTTGGGCTGCAGTAGCCGCTAGTTTTTATGGCGTTTCTTTCGTTAATACATTTTCAGGCGGAACGATGGAAACTGCATTCCATCCAAATGCAATAGGTGCTTTACGTTCCGCCGGTTTTGAAATTACTGCAGAAATGGAGAATTCAAATCCGCATTTTAATGTTGCGTTTTCAGAAAACCAGTCGCTGGAATGTTTCTCTAAAGTTTTCGATTCTCCCAGCAATCCAAGCAACAACTTTGCCGCTATTTTGACTTGCTCACACGCGGAAGAAAATTGTCCATTTATCTCGGGTGCCGATTTGAGAATTGGACTAACGTACGATGACCCAAAAGATTTTGATGGAACAGCATTGCAAACTCAAAAATACGTAGAACGCTCCAATCAAATTGCGTTGGAATCGATGTACCTATTTTATAAAATTTCTAATTAATTTCCGAACATGACAGCATCAAATTGTAATCCAGTATTAGAACGAAAAAAACTTGGTTTTCTGGATCGTTTTTTAACCCTTTGGATTTTCTTGGCGATGGGAATTGGAGTAGCGATTAGTTATTTAATTCCTTCCAGTCAGAATTTCATCCATTCCTTTTCTAGCGGCACAACGAATGTTCCGCTCGCAATTGGTTTGATTTTAATGCTGTATCCGCCATTGGTGAAGGTGAATTATTCCAAGATGGGACAGGTTTTTAGTAACACAAAAGTATTGGCCGCCTCCCTAATCTTAAATTGGATTGTAGGTCCATTTTTGATGTTCTTTCTAGCGTTGATTTTTTTAGGCGCTTATCCTGAATATATGATTGGCGTTATATTAATTGGCTTGGCACGCTGTATTGCGATGGTTGTCGTTTGGAACGATTTAGCCGATGGAAACAGAGAGTATGCCGCTGGATTAATTGCTTTGAATAGTATTTTTCAGGTATTTCTTTATAGTTTTTATGCCTATTTATTTCTAACGATTTTGCCGCCATATTTTGGTTATTCCGGTTTTAAAGTCGATATACAAATTGGTCAAATAGCGGAAAGTGTTGGTATTTATTTGGGAATTCCTTTCGTTTTGGGTTTTGTTAGCCGGTATGTGCTCATAAAGCTAAAAGGGGAGGAATGGTTCCAGACAAAGTTTGTCCCAAAAATTTCGCCAATTACATTAATTGCATTGTTGTTTACGATACTAATTATGTTCAATTTGAAAGGTGATTTAATCCTTCAGATTCCAATGGATGTGCTAAGAATTGCCATTCCATTAGTGATTTATTTTGCACTGATGTTTACAATTAGTTTCGTTTTAGGAAAGTATTTTGGTGCGGATTATTCAAAAACGACTGCTATCGCATTTACCGCTACAGGTAATAATTTTGAACTTGCGATTGCCGTTTCGATTGGTGTTTTTGGAATCAATAGTGGGCAGGCATTTGCCGGGGTAATTGGTCCTTTGGTAGAAGTTCCGGCATTAATCGCACTAGTAAATCTCGCATTTTGGTTTAGAAAAAAGTATTTTCAAACAAAATAAGATCACCTAAAAATTCAGAAGGAGAAAAATAACAATTTGCATTTTTTTCTAGAAATAAAGTGTCTCGGATTCCAATTAACGCACCCATCGCCCGTTAATTCCAAATTATTGGCAGTAAAGCAAAAAATTATCAATCGTGTTTACTTACCTTTACCACGAATTAACATCTAATAGCGAATATGAGCGAGAAAACAACCAATATCAGTGAACTTGGAGAATTTGGATTAATTGATCATTTAACCAATAAATTTGAATTAAAAAATACCAATTCATTGCTGGGTGTTGGAGATGATGCTGCGGTTATTGCAATTTCAGATGAGGAAGTAATGTTGCTTTCAACCGACATGTTGATCGAAGGTATTCACTTTAATTTGATGTATATGCCGCTGAAACATTTGGGCTACAAAGCTGTCGCAGTGAATGTTTCGGATATTTGTGCCATGAATGGTACCGCAGAACAAATTACAGTTTCACTCGCTGTTTCTAGTCGTTTTCCATTGGAGGCATTGGAAGAGTTATACGATGGTATTCGAATTGCATGTGAAAATTACAAAGTCGATTTGGTTGGAGGCGATACAACTTCTTCAACCTCGGGATTAATTATTAATATCTCCGTTGTTGGAAGAGTAAAAAAAGAAGAAATCACGTATCGCAGCGGTGCAAAGGAAATGGACTTGTTAGTCGTAACAGGTGATCTTGGTGGCGCCTACATTGGGTTGCAGGTTTTGGAACGAGAAAAAGAAGTTTTTAAGGCAAATCCTACAATTCAGCCAGATTTGGATGGACACGATTATATCATTGAACGCCAGTTAAAACCAGAAGCACGAAAAGATATCATTGGCTTTTTGAAAGAATTGGAGGTCGTTCCAACTTCCATGATCGATATTTCTGACGGCTTGGCATCCGAAATCATTCATTTGTGCAAGGCGAGTAACGTTGGATGCTATGTGTACGACGAGAAAATTCCAATTGATGCAAAAACGTCCATGATGGCGATTGATTTTAATTTAGATCCTAGCACGTGCGCATTGAATGGCGGAGAAGACTATGAATTATTATTTACGATTAAGCAGTCGGATTTTGAAAAAATCCAATCCAATCCTAACATGACTGTAATTGGACACATTACGGATGCAACGGATGGAATCTACTTTATTGATAAAAATGGTTCCGCATTGGAACTAGAGGCGCAAGGCTGGAAACACTTCTGATTTATTTTCTGAAATTCATAGTAAGACAAGTAATTACGAAAGTTTTCGATACATTAAGTTGTATTTCTCTTTCAATAAAACCGTGAAGGGACTCTTTTTAAATTTCGATTCCGCCCAAGTCATAAAATCAAAATATTCCATTGCCAATCCTTCAAAAGAATCTTCTTTAATGTCGGCTAAATCTTGGTATAATTCCTCCCACAAAACTTGAGCGTCCAGCGTATTGGAGCATTTTATCCTTTTGGAAACAAATTGCAGAAAAACCTTTTCAAAGGTGTACAGTCGGTTGCGAGATTTCAAAAAACGTTGTGTATTTTTTAACGCATACGGCATTAATTGGTCGTGTTTCATTTCTAGGTGAACCAAAAGATCCAAAATATGGGTATAGGACAGAATATCCTCACTTTCATCCAAATCGGAAGTTTCGTTTAAAATAGCATTTATCCATTTTAGAGCTGCGGAATAATTGCCGTTTCCTAGTTGAATTGTAGCCAATTTAAACTGAATAAAGGCTTTTCGTACAGGTGATATTTTCTCTCCGAAAACGATTAAACCGCGCTCTACAATTGGAATAAGTTCCTCCGCTTTGTCGTAATCTCCTCGGTGGGTTAATAAACTCAACTCAATACTGGATGAACTTGCAAAAAGCTTTATTTCTAAATCTTCGGTATGCAAAGCTTCAAATTTTGAAGGAATTGCCTTGAGTGTCTTTAAAAAGCCCGAAGAATCCTGGTTGTAACCCAATTTTTCAGAAACATAAATGGCATTGGTCAAAAGGGAAAAATAGGAATTTAAGTTATTTTCTATTGCTCCCTCGCGCTCGTCGAAAGTGCTTAGATTTGCCTTCAAATAAATATAGCTTTTTTCCATATCACCAACAGCAAACCAGTAAGCACTATAAATATGGTTGTAGAGATAAGCAGATTCAAACGGCAAGTGGTTGGTTTCCGCTATCTTTGGTGCGTCTGCAATTATCGCATCATAGGCAGCGCATTCTTCTTTTGACCGGGCTTTTCCTTTTCGTGCCAATTGAAAAAACAGGTTACTTTTAATCTTCCAAAGTAAATTGTACCGTTCGATTTCCAGGCTTAGTTTACCGTCTTTCTCTAAAATACTATTTAATTCTGCAGCAGAAATATCCGAATAGCCATTGTTTTCGATAAGTCTTTTTTGTTTTCGTCGTATTTCTGTCAAAAGAATATATTTCTCATTTTTTTCTGCCAATTTTTCCGCGCTGCGCAGGACTCTACTACTTTGGTCGTAAAGTGATTTGGCATATAAAATATCGGAACTATGTATGAGTTTGAATAATTGTGCATCAATAGAAGAAGCAGTATAAAAGGCATCCAATGCGGAAAGAATGTGATTGTAAAGCCTTTTTTTTGTGATCGAAAAACGATGGAGAAAGGCCTCGTTCTTAAATTCAGTAAAAATTATGGATTCATCGTAGGACACTTGTTTATCAATAAAATCAAATAAGCGCACGTAATTGTTCTCTTCTCCAATAGTATGGCGAGAGGACAAAAGTTTAAAGTACCTTTTTTCTGATTTTGTTAGGGACTTTATCAGTTCGAAAAGTGTATCTTTTACCTTTGTAGACATGTATATTTAGTTTTAGAAACTATTCTCATTAAACTAATATACTAAAAGGATTTATCCTTTTCAAGCAGGACTTTTGAAATGTATGGATTATTGAGTAAACGGAAAATATAGAAACAAAAAAAAGCCCTACAATGCAGGGCTTTCAGAAGTGTTTATTTATTAATTCTTTTTACGGGTATTTTCGTCTTTATCGTTGTTTGGATCTGTAATTCCACCGCTGCCATCTGAAGTGCTATTTACAATAGAAAAATCAGTTGAAGTTGTTTTCCAAGTTGGAATTTGATTTAAATTTTCAGAAGCTGGCTGAACTGCTTGTTTACTGCAGGATGCAGCAAAAAAACCAATTATAACAAGACTTATGTAAATTACTCTTTTCATTTTCAAAACTTTACAGACACAAATATAAAATATTAAATCTAATTATCCAAATTATCGACCGAGAATTTAAGAATCACGCTAGTTCCCCGTACAGAGTTATCCGAATCAAAAAGTTGAGTAGGCCCAATAAGTTCAAAATGGCGTTTTGATATTTTCTGCAAGAGTTCAATTCGTTTGGTTGTTATTTCCATCCCTTGCGAACGATGGTCTCCCTCATAGTCGATTTTATTGGAAATACTAACGTCTATACCGATGCCATTGTCCTCTATTTCAATGATTAAAAGATCTCCTTGCAATGAAATTCGGATTTCAATAGATCCTCTTTTGGATTCATCGGGTAAAATTCCGTGAATGATACTATTTTCTATAAATGGCTGCAACATCATTGCCGGAATGATTAGCATTTCAGCATCGATATTAGTAGCAGTGGAAATGGAATAGGAAAAACGGTCTTTAAAGCGCATCGATTCGAGGGAAAGATATAAGTCGAGGCGTTCCAATTCTTGACTAAGTGCAACTTCGTTACCGTCCTCCGAAGAATCTAGGTTTTTGCGTATCAATTTTGCAAAATTTGTTAGGAATTTATTTGCAGAAAGTCGGTCCTGTGTATTGATGAAAAACTGAATTGAATTTAAGGAATTGAAAATAAAATGTCTATTCATACTGGCATTCAATGATTTTTGCTCAAGAGAAAGCAGTCGAGCGCGGTATGTCATTTTTTCTTTTTCATTTTTTTCTCGTTCCCTTTTCAGGCGAAAAAGTAGAGTTTGATACAAGGTAAAAGCAAAGATTGCGAGCACACTCAAAATAAACCACCAAGTGCTGTAAAATGGCTGTTTTACAGCAAATGGAAAAGAAAATTCTTCCGACACAGTACCTCTTGAGTCGATACTTCTTCCGTGTAAAATGTATTTCCCAGCGGAAAGTCCATTAAACGTAATAGTTGTATTGGCGTGCATTGGCGACCAAGTTATATCTTGTCCTTCCAACCAAAATTGAAACTGTATTCCCGGATAGTTTGCGAGTGAAATACCTTCTGTTTCAAACGTTAAATTGTTTTTTGAATAGGGTAGGCGCAGGTTTTTTGGTAAGCCGTTTTCATCTAGTCCGTCGGCATATTTCAAAAAGTCAATCTTTTGGTAATTGATTAAAATATTTTTTAAAATTAATAGCGGGGAAGAATATTTTTCTGATGTATTAGAGGTGAAATAACTCACAAGTCCCGATGCTGTTCCAAACCATAATTTCCCTTTACTATCGATGAAACTTGAATTGATGTTGGTTTCTAGATTCACAAGGCCATCCGCCAAACCATAATTTGTTACAAATGGTTTTTGCTCTTTTAAATTGGATAAAATAAAAAGTCCATTGTTTGTTCCTATGAATAGTTTTCCATTGGAATAATTAATAAAGTTTATAAAGTTAGAAGATGGAAAGGAGGAAAACGGAACTTGTTCCAGTTTGTTGTCTTTCCATCGAAACAGCCCTTCTTCTGTTCCAATCCAGAGGCAATTTTCGGAATCTGTTGCCAAAGAATAAATCGTTTTGTTTAAAAGATAGGTATTTTCAATTTTAGAGCCATTTATTTTAAATAATCCTTTATCTGTTGCACAAAAAATGGTTTTTCCAATCGAACAAAAATCGCGAACTGTTCCGATTTCCTGGTTCTTCAATAAGGTGAATTTTCCGTTTCGATAGAGAGAAACGCCATCGCTTCCGCCGATATAAAAGGAGGTGCTGGAAATCTTATGCATCGCAGTAATATAATCGCCTGGAAGATTATCTTCAGCATAAAACACACGAGCCACTTGTGTGTTTTTCAAGGCGACTAACCCAAAACCGGTTCCAAACCAATTGTATCCATCCACTTCCAGTACAGATGCCCAAACGGTATTGTTGTTTTTAATTAAAATAGGCGTTAATTTCTTGTTTTTTGACATTTTCATTAAGCCTTTGTCGTAGCTTCCAAGCCAATAATCGCCATGGCTATCTTGGTTTACAGAAAGAATCAAATCTGAATTCAATCCCGTTTCTTCATTATAATAAAGGAATTTTTCACCAGGAAATCGTAACAATCCTTTTCCTTCACTTCCCATCCAAATATTTCCTTCCCGGTCTTCAAAAATGGAACGCATACTTTCCATTGGGAGTCCGTTGGTGCGGTTTAGTTTGAGCGTGATTTTATCCTTGTATAT
>CAIYXD010000398.1 GCA_903930085.1 uncultured Flavobacteriia bacterium | reverse complement strand
TCCAAAGTTTACCGCCTTCGCAGCACTTCGTTGTTCCCGTGTAACTTCGTCCAAAGGAACGTGAAATACTTTTGCCGCTGTTGCTTTGTGAATATCTTGTCCGCTTTTAAAGGCTTCGATCATGTTTTTGTCGCCACTCAAGGCAGCTATAATTCGCAATTCTATTTGCGAGTAATCCGCCGCCATTAGAATGAAATCTGAATTTCGCGGAACGAATGCTTTGCGTATTTCTTTTCCTTTATCTGTTCGAACTGGAATGTTTTGAAGGTTTGGATTATTGGAACTCAATCTTCCTGTTGCTGTGACCGTTTGCATGTAGTTGGTATGAATTCTACCATCTATTTTGTCGGTTAATGTTTGAAGCGGATCGACGTACGTACTTTTCAATTTACGCAACTGTCTATATTCCAAAATCATTGGGATAATCGGATGGTCTTTTTCGTGTTTTTGTAAAATATCTTCCGATGTGGCGTATTGTCCAGTTTTTGTCTTTTTCGCTTTTGCCGAAATTTTTAACACGTCGAATAAAACATCGCCTAATTGTTTTGGTGAATCTACATTGAAGTCCATTCCAGCCAATTCTTTGATGTTTTTTTCTAATTCCGTCAGCGTGATTTCCATTTGCTTGGAATATGCAACCAGTGCTTTTACGTCAATGGCAATACCTTCCTCTTCCATGTCTTTCAAAACTTCTACAAGCGGCATTTCCATTTCATAGAACAATTCTTTCAAATGTTCTTTTTGAATTTGCGGCTCAAATAGTTGTTTTAATTGGAAGGTGATATCTGCATCTTCGCACGCATAATCGGAAATTTCTTCTGGTTTTAAGTCGCGCATATTTCCTTGGTTCTTTCCTTTTTTACCGAGTAAAGTTTCGATGGAAACAGGCTTGTAATTCAAGTAAAATTCTGCTAGAAAATCCATGCTTTGTTTCGATTCCGGATTTATCAAATAATGGGCAACCATTGTATCGAACAACGGAAATGCAACAAAAATAGAATAGCGGTTCAATACTTTTAGATCGTATTTTATGTTGTGCGCAATTTTCTCAATTTTTGTAGATTCAAAAAATGGTTTAAATTCTTCTACAATCGCTTTCGCCTGCTCAAAATCTTCGGGAATAGCAACGTAAAATGCTTCCCGAGCTTTGTAGGAAAAGGATATTCCAACTAGATCAGCATGCAAGGCATCGATACTTGTTGTTTCTGTATCAAAGCAGACTTGATCTTGTTTCATCAGAATTTCCATCAATTCTTTGCGTTCTTCCGGTTTTGTAATCAAGTGGTAACTTGGCTTTTCCGTGGCAATTGTTTTATACTCAGAAGTTGGAATTGGGTCATGGTCTACAATCATGCTTTGCATTCCAAAAAGATCTAATTGCGCTGAATCTCCGCTATTTGCAGTTGGATGAGCCGTTACAACAATATCTTCTCCGATAACGCGTCTTGCAAGATTTCGAAATTCCAATTCTGTAAAAATATCTTTGACTTTTTCGGTGTCAACCGGACACATTACCAAATGGTCTTCGTTGAATTCCACTTCTAAATCAATAATAATTGTTGCTAAATTTTTTGAAATGCGACCTTGTTCCTCAAAATTTATAACGTTTTCTTTTTGCTTTCCTTTTAAATCTTCTACGTTTTCAAAAATCGCTTCCATTGAACCGTATTTTTTGATTAGCAGTTTGGCAGTTTTCTCACCAATTCCTGGGATTCCTGGGATATTATCTGCAGCATCGCCCCATAAACCTAAAATATCAATCACCTGCAGCGGGTTTTCTACTTCGAATTTTTCACATACTTCTGGCACACCTAAAATTTCTGGCGGATTTCCACCACGACCTGGTTTGAACATGAATATATTTTCAGAAACCAACTGGGCGTAATCTTTGTCGGGCGTCATCATGTATGTTGTGTAGCCTTTTCGTTCCGCAATTTTCGCCATCGTACCAATA